>NZ_JBJHPC010000461.1:0-5755 GCF_045257485.1 Streptomyces sp. YS-3
GGGGGTGGGCCGGGCGGATCGTTACGCCGCCGCGTCGAAGCCCGTGTCCCGTGCCATCTTCTTCAGTTCCAGCAGGGCGTGCTTCTCGATCTGGCGGATGCGCTCGCGGGTCAGGCCGTGTTCCTTGCCGACCTCCGTCAGCGTGCGCTCGCGGCCGTCGTCGATCCCGTACCGCATCTTGATGATCGAGGCGGTGCGCTGGTCGAGCTTGCCGATGAGGTCGTCGAGCTCCTCGCTGCGCAGCAGCGTGAGCACCGACTGCTCGGGCGAGATCGCCGAGGTGTCCTCCAGGAGGTCGCCGAACTGGGTCTCGCCCTGGTCGTCGACCGCCATGTTGAGCGAGACCGGGTCGCGCGCCCAGTCCAGGACGTCGGCGACGCGCTCCGGGGTGGAGCCCAGCTCCGCGGCCACCTCGGCGGGCTCCGGGTCCCTGCCGTTCTCCCGGTTGAACTCGCGCTGGACGCGGCGGATACGGCCCAGCTCCTCCACCAGGTGGACGGGGAGGCGGATGGTGCGGGACTGGTCGGCTATCGAGCGCGTGATGGCCTGGCGGATCCACCACGTCGCGTACGTCGAGAACTTGAAGCCCTTGGCGTAGTCGAACTTCTCCACCGCGCGGACCAGGCCCGCGTTGCCCTCCTGGATCAGGTCGAGCAGGGGCAGGCCCGCCCTCGGATAGCGCCGGGCCACGGCGACGACGAGGCGGAGGTTGGAGCGGATGAAGAGGTCCTTGGCCCGGTCACCGGCGGCGACCAGGGCTTCGAGCTCCTCGCGAGAGGCGCCGCCTGCCTTGCTCTCCACCTCTCCGTCGAGGATCTGGCGTGCGTACACACCCGCCTCGATGGTCTGGGAGAGCTCGACCTCCTTGGCGGCGTCGAGCAGCGGCGTCCGCGCAATCTCGTCGAGGTACATTCCGACCAGGTCGCGGTCGGCGATCTCGCCGCTGACGGCGCGAACACTGCTCCCCGACTCGGATCCGCTGCTTGCGGTCCGGCGGGCGACGGCGCGGGTTGCCATGCGTGCTCCCTTGCTGTGTAGGTCGCGACACCCTCCCGGGTGCCCTGCATCCGATGGAAACAACGGCTGGAATCCGGACAGAATTCCCGTCCGGACCATCGATTTTCCGGATCATGCAGTACCCTGTGCCGCCACAGTGGCGGACGGATGCCGCGGGAACGTACAGAGGCGCAGGTCAGACCGGGTGCCGGGACCCGTGGTCCCCGGCCGCGACTCCCGTCCTTCTGAGACCGGCGTCACACCCGGAACAGTTGCCTTCACCGCGGAAGTACCCAACCCCCGTTCCGCTCTCTTCCACCGTGAAGACGGCCCGCGCCGCCTCCTGGTTGCTCAGGATGTCCAGACTGCCCTGATTCCCTGGTACCCCTTCCAGCCGAACCGCACCGGTCTTTTCACGGGCCTCATCAGATCCGCCGGCAACCCTCCACGCCGTGGCCGGACCCGTGGCCGCAGGCACCCCGGGCCGGCCGACCGCCGGGTGCGGCAACTTCCCTACACTGGCGGCGAGTTCGGGATTTACTTGAAATCTAAAGTTTTCCGTTATGTGAGATCAGTGGTGTCTTGTTCAACTTTCAAGGAGTGGCCGTACAGTGGAGACCATGACCACCACCCCCGCCGAGGAGCCGCGCTGGCTCAGCGACGACGAGCAGCGCACCTGGCGTGCCTACCTCCACGCCACCACGCTCCTGGAAGACCATCTCGACCGCCAGCTCCAGCGTGACGCCGGGATGCCGCACATCTACTACGGGCTGCTCATCCAGCTCTCCGAGGCCCCCCGGCGGCGGCTGCGGATGACCGAGCTGGCCATCGGCGCCAAGATCACCCGGTCCCGGCTCTCGCACGCGATCGCGCGGCTGGAGAAGAACGGCTGGGTGCGGCGCGAGGACTGCCCCTCGGACAAGCGCGGCCAGTTCGCGGCGCTCACCGACGAGGGCTTCGCGGTCGTGGAACGCACCGCCCCGGGCCATGTGGCGGCCGTACGCCAGGCGATGTTCGACCGGCTCACCCCCGAGCAGGCCGAGCAGCTCGGGCAGATCATGCGGGTGATCGCCGAGGGCCTCCAGCCCAAGGACGCGGGAGCGGACCTGCCCTGGCTCCGCTGAGCCGGACAGGTCCGCGTCTGGTGTGTGCTCTGCTGACCGCTTACGCGTCCCCCACGTAGGCGGCCGGCGTCAGTGGGCGACCACCGGCACCCGGATCTCGTCCTCGACGCCGTCGGCGTCGCCGGAGCCGGTGAGCGAACCCATGTCCGGACGGCCGGTGTTGATGAAGGTGACCGCGATCGCCGAGGCGACCACCAGGATGCCGACCGCCCACCAGATGGCGCTGGTGAAGCCGTGCACCATCGCCTGGAGCTTCAGCAGCTCCAGGCTCTTGGCGCCGGCGGCGTGCGAGGTCGCGTACGCCGTGGTGGCGGAGGCGGCGATGGTGTTCAGCAGGGCCGTGCCGATGGCGCCGCCCACCTGCTGCGAGGTGTTGACCATGGCGGAGGCGACACCCGCGTCACGCGGCTCGACCCCGATGGTGGCCAGCGACATGGCCGGCATGAAGGCGGTGCCCATGCCGAGGCCGAGCAGGAGCTGCGCCGGCAGGATCAGCCCGGCGTAGGAGGTGTCGATCTGGAGCTGGGTGAGGATCAGCATGCCGACGCCGGCGGTCAGGAAGCCGGGGCCCATCAGCAGGCGCGGCGGCACCCGGGTCATCAGCCGGGCACCGATCTGGGTGGAACCGGTGATCATGCCCGCGATCATCGGCAGGAACGCGAAGCCGGTCTTGACCGGCGAGTAGCCCTTCACGACCTGGAGGTAGTACGTCAGGAAGAGGAAGAGGCCGAACATCGCGATGATGGCGAGGCCGAGGGAGAGGTAGACCCCGCCCCGGTTGCGGTTGGTGATGACGCGCAGCGGCAGCAGCGGGTGCTTGACCCGGGCCTCGGTGGCGACGAACCCGGCCAGCAGCACGACGGCCGCGACGAACATCGTCACCGTCACCGCGTCGGACCAGCCGGCCGACTCGGCGCGGGTGAAGCCGTAGACCAGCGCGACCAGACCGAGGGTCGAGAGGACCACACCCGGGACGTCCAGCGGCGAGCGGTTGCGGGTGCCGGAGGGCTCACGGATGACGAAGTAGGCACCGGCCGCGGCGACGATCGCGAACGGGATGTTGACGAAGAAGGTCCAGCGCCAGTTCAGGTACTCGGTGAGGAAGCCGCCGAGGATCAGACCGACGGCGCCGCCGCCACCGGCGATCGCACCGTAGATGCCGAACGCCTTGGCGCGCTCCTTGGCGTCGGTGAACATCACCGCGAGCAGAGAGAGCGCGGCGGGCGCGAGCAGCGCGCCGAACGCGCCCTGGAGCGCGCGGGAGCCGAGCAGCATGGCCTGGCCGGTGGCCGCGCCACCGAGCGCGGAGGCCGCGGCGAAGCCGAGCAGACCGACGACGAAGGTGCGCTTGCGTCCCCAGAGGTCGGCTATGCGTCCGCCGAAGAGCAGCAGACCGCCGAAGGCGAGGGCGTAGGCCGTGATGACCCACTGCTTGTTGCCGTCGGATATGCCCAGGTCGGTCTGGGCGGAGGGCAGGGCGATGTTCACGATCGTCGCGTCGAGCACGACCATCAGCTGGGCGAGCGCGATGAAGGCCAGGGCCTTCCATCGGCTGGGATCGGGAGCGAGGTCCCGGGGCTCGGTTGTCCGGGCCTCGACTGTTTTCGACATGGGTGTAGCCACCTTGGGACGCGATGTTGCGATGAGCGGAGTGCTGAGTACTGCCGTACTGCTTCGTACGGCTTGGTGCTGCTCGGTGCTGCTTGGTGCTGAGGCTCTGTGCGCTGAGCGGACCGGCCGCCCCACGCGGGTTCGGTTACGGCTGGCTGAGGTCCTGCATGGTCGCCGCCGTTCCCGGCAGCTCGGACCGCGCCGGGGCCATGAGCCCGTCGAGGAAGAGCTGGAGATGGCGGTGGACGAACCGGTCCATGTTCGGGCACGCGGTGCCCGGCAGCGGCCGGGTGAGCTGGGTGAGGGCGACCATCAGATCGCCCACGTCGACGTCGTCGCGCAACTGGCCGCTGCGCCGGGCCCGTGCCATCAGGTCACGGACGGCCTCGTCGAGGCGTTCCCGGGCGGCGTTCAGCTCCGGCATGTCCTTGTCGAAGCTCTCGGAGAGCATCGGGCACAGGGCGCCGATGCGCTCGTCGGCCGCGTTGAAGACGAACCGGCGCAGTGCGGCGAAGGCGTCGGGCTCCTCGGCGGTCGCGGTCTCCGCGGCCACCGCCCCCCGTTCCATCACCGCGAGCACCACGCTGGTGATCAGCTCGGTGCGGTCGTGGAAGTGCCGGTAGAGCGTGGCGTTGCCGATGCCCGCGCGCTTGGCGATCTCGTCGAGCGGCACCATGGCGCCCTCCTCGACGAACATCTCGCGCGCCGCCGCGATGATCCGCTCCCGGTTGCGCAGGGCGTCGGCCCGCGGTCGCGGGGCGCGACGGGGCTCCGCTGCGATGCTCGGGGTGGCGGTGGACACGGCGTGCTCCTTCTGCTGCGGATGAAGTCGTCGTCCGAAACGAACCGGGGAAGCTCTCCCCGTTTCGGCGGGACACAGGTGCAAACGGGGAAAGGCTCCCCGGTTATTTCCCGCCCGGGCCCCTGTTTCCTGTGACCTGAGTCACATCCTTCGCCCGGGAAAACCACACGCGCGGCCCACCCAGCGCGCGCCCGCGACACGCCCGACACAGGGTGATCGCACGAGCGCAGCCAGGAGCGGCCGGCTGCCGGCGGGCGAAGGCGAGCGTGCGTATGGAGGAGTCCGGCAGAGCGCGCCGTCGGATATCCGGCGGGCCGCGCGACCCGCGCCGCCGCCGCACCGTCGCGGGCGCGGCCCTCGCCGCCGCGGTGCTCGCCTCGGTCACCGCGGGCAGCACCACCCTGACGGCCCCCCTGCGGGCGTCGGCCGGCCCGGTGGCCACCGGCGGGGAGGCGGCGCTCGCCCCGTGCCGGATCAGCACCACGCTCGGCGTGCAGATGTCCGAGGGCCTGCCCACCCCGCCCGGCTACACCCACTCCACCGGCACGATCCGCGCCCTGACCCTGATGATCGACTTCCCCGACGCGCAGGGCACCGAGTCCGCGCTCAGCCGGTACGCGGAGTTCTTCCCCCAGACCACCCAGTGGTTCCGCACCGCCTCGTACGGGCGGCTGGACTACCGGCCCGACGCCCCCCTCCCGCAGTGGCTGCGGATGCCGCAGGCGTTCTCCGCGTACGGCATAGAACGCGGCTCGCCGTACGAGCCGGGCTACCGGCGGCTGGTCAAGGACATCGTGGCGGCGGCCGACTCACGGGTGGACTTCGCGGCGTACGACCTGGTGAACATCCTGATGTCGCCGAACGCGGGGCCGTCCGCGCTGGACACGGTGCTCTCGGTGACGTTCTCCGGGAACGAGGACGCGCCGCTCGCGGACGGCGTCCCGCTCTCCAACACGTCCTTCGTCTACAGCCGCCAGGACGACGGCTCCGGCTCGTACCGCGAGACCGGCTACCGGGTGCTGCCGCACGAGAACGGCCATGTCTTCGGGCTGCCCGACCTCTACACGCCCGACGGCGGGGGCGCGGTCGGGCACTGGGACATCATGTCCGAGGACTGGGGCGCCAACAACGACATGCTCGGCTGGCACAAGTGGAAGCTGGGCTGGCTCGACAACGCGCAGGTGGGGTGTGCGGCGGGGGCGGGGGCCCACGAGTACCTGCT
>NZ_JBJHPC010000462.1:0-5727 GCF_045257485.1 Streptomyces sp. YS-3
CCCCCACCCTCCTCGCCCACGGCACCCCGGCCCAGCGGGACCGCTTCCTGCCCGCGGTCGCCCGGGGCGAGGAGATCTGGTGCCAGGGCTACAGCGAACCCGGCGCCGGATCCGACCTCGCGGCCGTGCGCACCACCGCCGTCCGCGACCCGGGCGACCCGACGGGCGCGTACCGCGTCACCGGGCAGAAGATCTGGACCTCGCACGCCCACGAGGCCGACTGGTGCTTCGTGCTGGCCCGTACCGAACCCGGTTCGCACCGCCACCGCGGCCTCTCCTTCCTCCTCGTCCCCATGGACCAGCCGGACGGCCGCATCGAGGTCCGGCCGATCCGGCAGCTGACGGGGACCAGCGAGTTCAACGAGGTGTTCTTCGACGGTGCCCGCGCCCACCCGGGGCACCTCGTCGGCGGCGAGGGCAACGGCTGGCGCGTCGCCATGGACCTGCTCGCCGCCGAGCGCGGAGTGTCCACCCTCGCCCAGCAGATCGGCTTCGAGGAGGAGTTGGGGGAGGTCGTACGGCAGTGGGCCCGGACGCCTTCGGCCGCCCGCGATCCGCTCCTGCGGGACCGGCTCGTCCGTCAGTGGGCCGAGCTGCGCACCATGCGCTGGAACGCCCTGCGCACCCTGGGCGGTTCGGACCCCGCCGCCCCCAGCGTCGCCAAGCTCCTGTGGGGCGGCTGGCACCAGCGCCTCGGCGAACTCGCCATGGCCGTACGGGGCGCGGCCGGCACCGTCGGGCCCGAGGAGTGGAGCGAGCAGCGGCCGTACCGGCTCGACGCGCTCCAGCGGATGTTCCTCTTCTCCCGCGCCGACACCGTCTACGGCGGCTCGGACGAGATCCAGCGCACCATCATCGCCGAGCGCGTGCTCGGCCTGCCGAGGGAGGCCCGGGGCCAGTGAGAGGTGTTCTGTTCGACGGTACGCACGCGCGGGTGGTCGACGACCTGGAGGTACGCGACCCGGGGCCCGGCGAGGTGCGGGTGGCCATCGCCGCCGCGGGCCTGTGCCACTCCGACCTGTCCGTCATCGACGGGACCATCCCCTTCCCCGTGCCGGTGGTGCTCGGCCACGAGGGCGCGGGTGTGGTCGAGGCCGTCGGGGCCGGGGTCACCCATGTCGCCCCCGGTGATCACGTGGCGCTCTCCACCCTCGCCAACTGCGGGGCGTGCGCCGACTGCGACCGGGGGCGGCCCACCATGTGCCGCGAGGCGATCGGACGGCCCGGGCGGCCGTTCTCGCGCGGTGGTGCGCCCGTCCACCAGTTCGCCGCCAACTCCGCCTTCGCCGAACGTACGGTGGTCAAGGCCGTCCAGGCGGTGCGGATCCCCGCCGGGCTGCCGCTCACCTCCGCCGCCCTCATCGGGTGCGCGGTCCTGACCGGGGTCGGCGCCGTACTGAACCGCGCCCGCGTCGGCCAGGGCGAGAGCGTCGTCGTCATCGGGGCCGGCGGCATCGGCCTCAACGTCCTGCAGGGCGCCCGGATCGCGGGCGCGCGCACGGTCGTCGCCGTCGACAGCAACCCGGCGAAGGAGGCTACCGCCCGGCAGTTCGGCGCCACCCACTTCCTGACCTCCGTGGACGGCGTACGGGAGATCCTGGCGACCGGCGCCGACCATGTCTTCGAGTGCGTCGGCCACGTCGGGCTCGTGAGGCAGGCCGTCGACCTCCTCGACCGGCACGGCCAGGCGGTCCTGCTGGGGATGCCCGCGCCGACCGCGGAGGCGACGTTCGCGCCCGCCGCGATGTTCCTGGACAAGTCCATCCTCGGCTGCCGGTACGGAAGTTCGCGCCCCCAGTACGACATCCCGCGCTACGCCGAGCTGTACCGCACCGGCGTCCTCCTCCTCGACGAGCTGGTGACCGCGACGTATCCGGTGGAGGACTTCGCCAAGGCGGTGGAGGACACGCGCCACGGGAGGGTGGCGCGCGGGGTGCTGACGTTCTGACGGGCGCCCGGGGAGCGGGAGTTGACGACCGTCGGGTCCTCGCGGGAGGCGGCCGGCGGCCCGGTAAAACGGTTGGGGCCACCCCGTGCCCCCGGGCTATCTTCACCCCCATGAGTTATCGCGACCTTGCCACGCGCCCCGTCCTGACCTGGGCACTTGTCGCGGTCGGGGCGCGCGCTCCGGTCGCCATGGCGCCGCTGGCGGTCGTCTTCATGGTCCGCGACCGGCCCGGCGGCTACACCCTCGGCGCCGTGCTCGCCGCCGTCTACGTCCTCGGCGAGATCGTCGGCGCCCCCCTGCTCGGCACCCGGCTGCGTGCCGAGCGGGCGCGCCCGCATCTGGCGCTCGGACTCGCGGGCGGCGCGCTGGGGTTCGCCGCGCTCGGCCTCGCGCACGGCGCGCACCCGGTGGTGCTCTGCGCCGCCGCGTTCCTCGCCGGGGCGGCGCCCGCCGCCACCTCCGGGGGACTGCGCGCCATGCTCGCCGGGATGGTGCCGGAACGGGCCGTCGCCCAGGCGGTCAGCGCCGAATCGATGCTGATATTCGGCATCTGGTCGGTGGCCCCCGCCGTCACCACCTGGCTGGCGCTGGGCGTGCGCCCCTATCTGCCGCCGCTGCTCGCGGCGGCGCTGATGGCCGCCGCGGTCGCCGGACTGTGGGCGCTGCCCGAGGGGTGGCGGGCCGACACCGCCGACCGGGGCGGCGAGCCGATGCGCCGGGTGCTGTGGCGGGCCTGGCCGGTGTACGTGACGGGCGCGGCCGGTCTCTCCCTGCTGGCGCTCGCCGAACTCGTCCTGCCCGCCCTGCTGGAGCAGCGCGGCATCCCGCTCGGCTGGGCGGGCCCGCTGCTGGCCGGGTTCTCCGCCGGTTCGGCGGCGGGCGCCTTCGTGTACGGGCTGCGCACCTGGCCCGGCGCCCTGCGGGTGCAGAGCCTGGTGCTGCTGCTCGCCGTCTCGGGGTGCGTGGCGCTCGCCGCGCTGCTGCCGGGCGCGGTCTGGCTCGGCGTGCTCCTGCTGCTCGCGGGTGTCCTCCAGGCCGGGGCGATGCTCACCCGCAACCTGCTGCTGCGCGAGGTGCTCCCGCCGAGCGCGCTGGCCGCCGGGTACTCGGTGATGTACGCGGCCGTCGGCGCCGGGTACGCGGCCACCGGCACCCTCTCCGGTGTCCTGCTGCGCTGGGTGGCCCCGTCCACGGCGATCCTGGCCGGGGTGGGCCTCACCCTCCTGCTGACGGTGGCCGGGGTCCTGCGGGACCCGGCCAGGGACCGGGCGCCCGGCTCAGCCCCGCACGGCGTCGCCGCCGGCGGCGCGGAAGGTCCGCCGGTAGACGGTCGGCGGGACGCCGAGCGCAGCCTGTAGGTGCTGGCGCAGCGAGGTCGCCGTGCCGAAGCCGGCGGCCCGCGCTATCCGGTCGACGGACAGGTCGCTCGACTCCAGCAGGTGCCGGGCCCGCTCGACGCGCTGCTGGGTGAGCCACTGGCCGGGGCTCATCCCCGTCTCCTCACGGAACCGGCGCGTGAACGTCCGTACCGACATCGCCTCCTGCTCGGCCATGTCGCGCAGCTGGATCGGCTCGTCCAGGCGGCCCAGCGCCCAGGCGCGGGCGCCCGTGGTCGTCGCCACCTGGGGCTGGGGCAGCGGCCGTTCGATGTACTGGGCCTGCCCGCCCTCCCGGTGCGGGGGCACCACGGTCCGCCGGGCCACGTCGTTGGCGACCGCCGCCCCGTGGTCGCGCCGCACCAGGTGCAGGCACAGGTCGATCCCGGCGGCGACACCCGCCGAGGTCAGCACGTCCCCGTCGTCGATGAACAGCACGTCCGGGTCGACGGCGACGGACGGGAAGAGCCGCTGGAAGTGCTCGGCGTGCCACCAGTGGGTGGTGGCGGGCCGCCCGTCGAGGTATCCGGCGGCGGCCAGGACGTAGCTGCCGGTGCAGATGGAGACCATCCGCGTACCGGGCCGTACGTGGGCGAAGGCGCGCGCGAGCTCCTCGGTGAGCACGCCCTCCTCGTAGACCGGCCCCAGCTCGTGGGAGGCGGGCACGACCACGGTGTCCGCGTACGCCAGCGCCTCCGGCCCGTTCTCCACCAGCACGGCGAAGTCGGCGTCGGTCCGCACGGGGCCGGGCGCGCGCACCGAGCAGGTGGTGACGGAGTACAGCGGCCCGCGCTCCGCGCCCGTGCTCCGGGCCCGCCCGAAGATCCGCTGGGGGATGCCGAGTTCGAAGGGGAGGAGGCCGTCCAGGGCGAGGACGACGACGCGGTGGGGAGCGGCCGGGGTCATGGGGCCGAGTGTACGGGGGACCTGTGGCCCGATCCCTGCGAACCATGGCTATCCAGCCACTCGTACGGTCCGGACCGCCGGGCCAAGCTGTCGGCATGTCCCAGACAACCGATGCCGTCGCCCCGGGCGCTCAGGCCGCCCCCGCCCCGCGGCCCGGGCCCGCCCGCCGTATCCACCGCGCCTGGTTCGTCGCGGCCGTCACCTTCGTGACGATCATCGGCGCGGCGGCCTTCCGGTCGCTGCCGGGGCTGCTCATCGATCCGCTGCACCAGGAGTTCGGCTGGTCGCGCGGCACGATCGGGGCGGCGGTCTCGGTCAACCTCGCGCTGTACGGGCTCACCGCGCCCTTCGCCGCCGCGCTGATGGACCGGTTCGGCATCCGCCGGGTGGTGGCCGCGGCGCTGACCGTGATCGCGGCCGGGGCCGGGCTCACCGTCTTCATGGACGCGGCCTGGCAGCTGATGCTCTGCTGGGGTCTGCTCGTGGGGCTGGGCAGCGGGTCGATGGCGCTGGCGTTCGCCGCGACCGTCACCAACCGCTGGTTCACCGCCCGGCGCGGCCTGGTCACCGGCATCCTCACCGCCGCGTCCGCCTCCGGACAGCTGATCTTCCTGCCGGTCCTGTCGTGGCTGGTGGAGCACCACGGCTGGCGTCCGGCCGCCGTCACGGTCGCGCTCGCCGCGCTCGCGGTGGTGCCGTTCGTGTGGCTGCTGCTGCGCGACCACCCGGCGGACTCGGGACTCGCGCCGTACGGCTCGGACACCTACGTGGCGAAGCCCGCCCCCGTACCGGGCGCCGCGGGGCGCACGGTGAAGGTGCTGCTCCGGGCCGTGCGCACCGGGCCGTTCTGGCTGCTCGCCGGCACCTTCGCGATCTGCGGCGCCTCCACCAACGGGCTCATCCAGACGCACTTCGTGCCCGCCGCGCACGACCACGGCATGCCGGCGACGGCCGCCGCCGGACTGCTCGCCGTCATCGGCGTCTTCGACGTGGCCGGCACGATCTTCTCGGGCTGGCTCACCGACCGCTTCGAGTCCCGCCGGCTGCTCGCCACGTACTACGCGCTGCGCGGCGTCTCGCTGCTCTTCCTGCCGATGCTGCTCGCGCCCTCCATCCACCCGCCGATGCTGTTCTTCATCGTCTTCTACGGCCTGGACTGGGTGGCCACCGTCCCGCCCACCCTCGCGCTGTGCCGCGAGCACTACGGCGAGGACAGCGCCATCGTCTTCGGCTGGGTGCTCGCCTCGCACCAGGTGGGCGCGGCCGTCGTCGCCTTCCTGGGCGGCCTCGCGCGCGACGCCTTCGGCTCGTACGACATGGTCTGGTACGGCTCGGGCACGCTGTGCGCGGTGGCCGCGCTGATGGCCTTGGTGATCCGCCGCCCGGGTACCGGCGCCGCCGCCACGCCGTCGGGGGAACCGGCGGTCGCGTGATCCCCTCTTCCTGGGGGAGGGGGGCCGATGAAGCCGAGGAACAGACCGGGCGCGGTGGCGGTGG
>NZ_JBJHPC010000463.1:0-5715 GCF_045257485.1 Streptomyces sp. YS-3
GCCCTTGATCATGCGCCTGGGCGCCGGTCGTAGGTGGGGCTCCGGCCCCGGAGCCCCACCTACGACCGGCGCCCAGGCGCATGATCAAGGGCCCTGTCCGGCGCTTCGCAGGGTAGGCTAACCTAACTTGCGTGTTGGTAGACAGCCCTTCTCAGCCGAGCGCGCACACCGCTGCCGCGCCCCCGGCCCCGGCCGCCCGGCGGCACGCCCTGCGGGCCGCCGGACTGCTCGCGGCCGTGGTGGTCCTGGCCCTGGTGGCCCTCGCGAGCATCGCGGTCGGCGCCAAACAGATCCCGCTCGCGGACGTCTGGCACGGGCTGTTCCACTACTCCGGCACCGCCGACGACGTCATCGTCCATGACACCCGCGTGCCCCGCACCCTGCTCGGACTGCTCGTCGGGGCCGCGCTGGGCGTCTCCGGCGCCGTGATGCAGGCCCTCACCCGCAACCCGCTGGCCGAACCCGGCATCCTCGGCGTCAGCGCGGGCGCCTCGGCCGCCGTGGTCTCCGCGATCAGCTTCTTCGGCGTCACCAGCCTGACCGGGTACGTCTGGTTCGCCTTCGCCGGCGCCGCGGTCGTCTCCGCGCTCGTCTACGTCCTGGGCGGCAGCCGGGCCGCCACCCCCGTCCGCCTCGCGCTCGCGGGCACGGCCGCCACGGCCGCGCTCTACGGCTACATCAACGCCGTGCAGCTGATGGACTCGGCCGCGCTCGACCGGCTGCGGTTCTGGTCGGTCGGCTCGCTGGCCTCCGCCAACGCGGACACCGTCATCGAAATCGCGCCGTTCGTGGCGGCCGGTCTGGTGCTCGCCGCGCTCATCGCCCGGCCGCTCAACGCGATGGCCCTGGGCGACGACACCGCCCGCGCGCTGGGCGCCCACCTCACCCGTACCCGCGTCCTGTCGATGATCACCGTCACCCTGCTGTGCGGGGCCGCCACCGCCGCCTGCGGGCCGATCGTCTTCATCGGCCTGATGGTCCCGCACATCGTCCGGGCCATCACCGGACCCGACCTGCGCTGGATCCTGCCGTACGCGGCCGTCCTGTCGCCCGTGCTGCTGCTCGGCTCCGACGTGGTCGGCCGGGTCATCACCCGGCCCTCCGAGCTCCAGGTCGGCATCGTCACCGCGCTCATCGGCGGACCCGTGTTCATCTTTCTCGTCCGCCGCAAGAGGATGGCTCAGCTGTGAAGGCCGTACGCACCCCCGGGGGTTACTCCTTCCGGGCCGACACCCGCTCGCTGGTCGTCGTCGTGGCGCTGCTGGCCGCGGCCCTCTTGGCCGGCGTGGTCCTCGTCGGCAGCGGCGACTTCGACATCGCGCCGCTCGACGTCGTCCGTACGCTCTTCGGCTCCGGCACCCCCCAGCAGGACTTCATCGTCAACGAACTGCGGCTGCCCCGGGTCCTCGTCGGGCTCCTGGTGGGCGCCGCGCTCGGGATCTCGGGGTCGGTCTTCCAGTCCATCTCCCGCAACCCGCTGGGCAGTCCGGACATCATCGGCTTCGGCCAGGGGTCCTCGGTCGGCGCCCTCGTCGTCATCGTCTGGTTCGGGGGCGACGCCACCGACGTCGCCGTCGGCGCCCTGCTCGGTGGCCTCGCGACCGGCGTCGCGGTCTATCTGCTCGCCTGGAAGAAGGGCGTGCACGGCTACCGCCTGGTGCTCGTCGGCATCGGCGCCGCCGCGATGCTCACCGCCTGCATCCAGTACCTGCTCACCAAGGCCCAACTGGTCGACGCCACCCGCGCGATGGTGTGGCTCACCGGCTCGCTCGACGGACGCGACTGGGAGCAGGTGTGGCCGCTGCTCGCGCTCTTCGCGGTGCTGCTGCCGGTGATCCTCGCGTACGGACGGCCGCTGCGGATGCTGGAGATGGGCGACGACGCGGCGTACGCGCTGGGCGTGCCCGTCCAGCGGACCCGTACCGTACTGATGCTCGCCGCGGTGCTCCTCAACGCCGCCGCGACCGCCGCGGCCGGTCCCATCTCCTTCGTGGCGCTGACCGCGCCGCAGCTCGCCCGCCGCCTCACCCGCGCCACCGGGCCCAACATCCTGGCCTCCGGCTGTATGGGCGCGACCCTCCTCGTCACCGCCGACTGGGCCTCCCAGCGGCTGTTCGGCGAGAGCAAGCTGCCGGTGGGTGTGGTCACCGGTGTGGTCGGCGGCCTCTATCTGCTGTGGCTGCTGGTCACCGAACGCAAGGCGGGCCGGATATGAGCGGCCCGCACATCCCCCGCCCCCGTACGGATCCCCGTTCCAGGAGTACGAACATGCAGCGCCTCAGCGCCGAATCGGTGACCCTCGGCTACGACCAGCGGGTGATCGCCGAGGATCTGTCGGTGGAGATACCGGACCACTCCTTCACCGTCATCGTCGGCCCCAACGCCTGCGGCAAGTCCACGCTGCTGCGTGCCCTGTCGCGGATGCTGAAGCCGAGCGCGGGACGGGTGCTGCTCGACGGGCAGACCATCCACGCGATGCCCGCGAAGAAGGTCGCCAGGACCCTGGGGCTGCTGCCCCAGTCGTCGATCGCGCCGGACGGGATCACGGTCGCGGACCTGGTCGCGCGGGGCCGCTACCCGCACCAGGGGCTGCTGCGGCAGTGGTCGCCCGAGGACGAGCGGATCGTCCGGGAGTCGATGGACGCGACCGGCGTGGGCGAGCTGGGGGAGCGGTACGTCGACGAGCTGTCGGGCGGACAGCGCCAGCGGGTGTGGATCGCGATGGCGCTGGCCCAGCAGACGCCGCTGCTGCTGCTGGACGAGCCGACCACGTTCCTGGACATCCAGCACCAGATCGAGGTCCTGGACCTCTGCGCCGAACTGCACGAGTCCCAGGGGCGCACGCTGGTGGCGGTGCTGCACGACCTGAACCAGGCCGCCCGGTACGCCACGCATCTGATCGCGATGCGCGACGGCGAGATCGTCGCCGAGGGCCCGCCGTCGCGCATCGTCACGGCGGAGCTGGTACGGGACGTGTTCGGGGTGCGCTGCCAGGTGATCGACGACCCGGAGACCGGAACGCCGCTGGTGGTGCCGGCGGCGCGGCAGCGGGAGGCGGCCGTGGTCTCCCCGGGGGCCTGAGGAGTGCGCCCTACAGCAGCGTCCGCAGCCTGAGCAGGTCGCGGAACCCGGCCTCCAGCCGGACCCGGCCCGACGTCCACGCCCGCGCGAAGTTCAGCTCGCCCGCGACCAACGCCACCAGGTCGTCGCCCGTCATGGCGAGACGGATCTGGGCGCGCTCGGCCGGCGGCCCCTGAAGGGTCCGCTCCACCTCGATACGGCCCTCCCGCAGGCGCCCGGTGAAGGTGCGGTCCAGATCCGTGAGGTGGCAGCTCAGTGAGCGGTCGAGGGCGGCGGCGGCGCGTACGTCACCGTTCGCGCCGGCCAGAGTGCCGGAAAGTGCGTCGAGTGCCGCGCGGCACTCCTCGATCGTCGCCATCGTGACCGACCGTACCGCAGGCCCACGCGGTAGCGTCGTGCCATGAGCGACTTGATGCCGGAGCCCGGGGCGGAGGCCGGCGTGCCCGACGGACCCGCCGGCCCGGCACTGCCGGACGTGCCCCGCGAACCCACCGGCGACCCCGGGGTGGACGCGCTGGTCGAGCGGCTGGCGGACGTCACCCACCTCGATACGGACGGACACATCGGGGTGTACGAGGATGTACACGGGGGGCTGCGCGAGACGCTGAGCGCGCTGGACGCCCGCCCGGGGCCGCCGGCCCCGTCCCCCGCGTCACATACGTACGACAACAGGAGCTGAACCGAACGTGGCAGGAGTGGCACGCCGCCGCCTCGACGCCGAGCTGGTCCGCCGGAAGCTCGCCCGGTCCCGTGAGCACGCCGCCCAGCTGATCGCCGCCGGGCGGGTGACGGTCGGCAAGGCGGTCGCCACCAAGTCCGCCACCCAGGTCGAGACCGCCGCCGCGATCGTCGTCGCCGAGGACGACAGCGACCCGGACTACGTCTCGCGCGGCGGCCACAAGCTGGCCGGCGCGCTGGCGGCCTTCGTCCCCCTGGGGCTGAAGGTCGAAGGGCGCCGGGCGCTGGACGCGGGCGCCTCCACCGGCGGCTTCACCGATGTGCTGCTGCGCTCGGGCGCCGGGCACGTGGTCGCGGTGGACGTCGGGTACGGACAGCTCGCCTGGTCCCTGCAGAGTGACGACCGGGTCACCGTGAAGGACCGCACGAACGTACGGGAGTTGACGCTCGACGCCATCGACGGCGAACCGGTCGACCTGGTGGTGGGGGATCTGTCCTTCATCGCGCTGGGCCTGGTGCTGCCCGCGCTGGTGCGGTGCTGCGCGCCCGGCGCCGACCTGGTGCTGATGGTCAAGCCGCAGTTCGAGATCGGCAAGGACCGCCTGGGCAGCGGCGGTGTGGTGCGCAGCCCCGAGCTGCGGGCCGAGACCGTGCGTACGGTGGCCCGGCAGGCCGCCGAGCTGGGCCTCGGTGTGCTCGGGGTCACGGCCAGCCCGCTGCCCGGGCCCTCCGGCAATGTCGAGTACTTTCTGTGGCTGCGGGCCGGTGCGCCCGCGCTGGATCCGGCTGATGTGGACCGTGCAGTGGCGGAGGGACCTAGTTGAGCTCGTTGGGGAACGCGGAGGAGACGCGCGGGGGGAACGGCACGGGCGAGCGGGGTGCGGCCGAGCGCACGGTGTTCCTGCTCGCGCACACCGGGCGGCCCGCCGCCATCCGCAGCGCGGAGCTGGTGGTACGGGGACTGCTGCGCTGCGGCATCGGGGTGCGGATCCTGGAGGCGGAGGCGGTCGACATCCCGCTGCCGGACTCACCGGCCGTACGGACGGTCAAGGAGGCGACCCCGCAGTGCCTCGACGGGTGCGAGCTGCTGATCGTGCTCGGCGGGGACGGGACGCTGCTGCGCGGCGCGGAGTTCGCGCGGGCGTCGGGGGTGCCGATGCTCGGCGTCAACCTCGGCCGGGTCGGGTTCCTCGCCGAGGCCGAGCGCGACGACCTGGACAAGGTCGTGGACCGGGTGGTCACGCGCTCCTACGAGGTCGAGGAGCGGATGACCCTCGACGTCGTGGTCCACAGCAACGGCGATGTGGTGCACACCGACTGGGCGCTCAACGAGGCGGCCGTGCAGAAGGTGTCGCCGGAGCGGATGCTGGAGGTCGTCCTGGAGATCGACGGACGGCCGGTGACCGGGTTCGGCTGCGACGGGATCGTGTACGCGACGCCGACCGGTTCGACGGCGTACGCCTTCTCGGCGGGCGGCCCGGTGGTGTGGCCGGAGGTCGAGGCGCTGCTGATGGTCCCGATCAGCGCCCACGCGCTCTTCGCCAAGCCGCTGGTGACGTCGCCGACTTCGGTGCTGGCGGTGGAGGTGCAGCCGCATACGCCGCACGGGGTGCTGTGGTGTGACGGGCGGCGGACGGTGGAGCTGCCGGCGGGGGCGCGGGTGGAGGTGCGGCGCGGGGCGGTGCCGGTCCGGCTGGCCCGGCTGCACCACGCGTCCTTCACGGACCGGCTGGTGGCGAAGTTCGCGCTGCCGGTGAGCGGGTGGAGGGGCGCGCCGCACTGATGCCCGGTCTTCGTCCGCGGGCCGTCTGTGGCTGGTCGCGCGGTTCCCCGCGCCCCTGGGTACTTGGGGGCGCGGGGAACCGCGCGAGCAAGCGGCACCGGGCCTCGGACAGGAACCGGGTCCAGGGGCGTAGCCCCTGGGAAACCCAGTCCCCACCCCGGAGGGTTCAGGGA
>NZ_JBJHPC010000464.1:0-5694 GCF_045257485.1 Streptomyces sp. YS-3
GTCCCGGTCGTCCCGGCCGCCTGCCTCTTCGACCTCGGGCGCGGCGGCGACTGGCGCGCCCGCCCGGACGCGGCCACCGGCCGGGCCGCCGTCGAGGCGGCGGGCACCGAGGTCGCCCAGGGCGGCGTCGGCGCCGGGACCGGGGCGGTCGCGGGCGGCCTCAAGGGCGGGGTCGGCACCGCGAGCCTCACCCTGCCCTCCGGCGCCACCGTCGGGGCGCTGGTCGTCGTCAACTGCGCGGGGTCGGTGCTCGACCCGGCGACGGGGGCGCTGTACGGGGCGGCGGGGCGCGTCACGTACCCCGAACCGGGCGTCCACGAGGCGGCCGTGCGGCGGCTGGAGGCGGCTCTCGCCACCTCACAACTGCCGCCCCTGAACACCACGCTCGCGGTGGTCGCCACCGACGCGCCGCTCACCCGGCCGCAGGCGCAGAAGCTCGCGGGCACCTCGCACGACGGCCTGGCCCGGGCGATCCGGCCGGTGCATCTGATGCACGACGGCGACACGGTCTTCGCCCTGGCCACCGGCGTCGGCGCGGAGCTGTCGCCGGTCGGCCTCAACTCGGTGCTGGCGGCGGGCGCGGACGTGGTGGCCCGGGCGATCACCAAGGCCGTGCTCGCCGCCGAGGGGGTGGACGGACCCGGCGGGACGTTCCCGTCGTAACGGGAGCTGTACGGGAGTTGAGCACGCCCCCGGACGCCCCCGGGCGCACTGGGACGCACCCGGGCACTCCCGGACGCGCCCGGTCGCGCCCCCCTTGTGGCGTGAGTCACAGGGCGCCCCCGCAACCGTAAGGGCCATGTGGGTGCTCTGTGCACGTACTGGAGTGACGTACGCACAGATGGAGCAACGACGTGATCTCGCCCGACACCGCCGCGCAGCCGCAGTCCCGCACCCCGCAGCAACTGCGCGCCCGGCGGCGGGCTTTCGCCGCCGCGTCGGCGCTGCTGCTCGGCGCCCTGACCCTGACCGCCTGTGGCGGCAGCGCGTCCGGGTCCGACAAGGACGGGAGCAAGGGCAAGGCCGGCGACTCGGCCCCCGCCCAGGACGTCTCCACACTGAAGATCACGATCTCGGCGAAGGACGGCTCCACCGACGCGAGCGTCAACAGCACCGCCGTCACCGCCCAGGGCGGCAAGCTCACCCAGGTCACCATGGTCGAGGCCCAGACCGGCAAGGCCGTGGCCGGGGCGCTCGCCGCCGACGGGCTGTCCTGGAAGCCCACCGCGAAGGTGGAGCGCGGCACCCCGTACAAGATCATGGCGACCGGCAAGGACGACAAGGGGCGGACCGCGACGGAGAACTCCGCCTTCACCACGGTCTCCCCGAAGAACAGCTTCATCGGCACCTACACGCCGGACAACGGCGCGACGGTCGGTGTCGGCATGCCGGTCTCGTTCACCTTCGACAAGGCGATCACCGACAAGAAGGCCGTCCAGTCGCACATCACGGTCAGCTCCAGCAGCGGCCAGCAGGTGGTCGGCCACTGGTTCGGCGGCCAGCGCCTCGACTTCCGGCCGCAGGACTACTGGAAGGCCGGGTCCAAGGTGACGATGAAGATCGACCTGGACGGGGTGCAGGGCGGCAAGGGCATCTCCGGCGTGCAGTCCAAGACCGTCACCTTCACCCTCGGCCGCAACCAGGTCTCCACGGTCGACGCCAGGACCCAGAAGATGACCGTGCAGCAGGACGGCAGGACCATCAAGACCCTGCCCGTCTCGACCGGCAGCGCCGAACACAGCACCTACAACGGACAGATGGTGATATCCGAGAAGTTCACCGAGACCCGGATGAACGGAGCCACGGTGAACTTCGGCGGCGAGTACGACATCAAGGACGTACCGCACGCGATGCGCCTGTCCACCTCGGGCACGTTTCTGCACGGCAACTACTGGTACAAGGGCGACCCGTTCGGCAACACGGGAACCAGCCACGGCTGTGTGGGCCTGAAGGACGTCCGGGGCGCCCAGGGGGACACCCCCGCCAAGTGGTTCTTCGACCACTCGCTGATCGGTGACGTGGTGACCGTGAAGGGCTCGCCGGACAAGACGATCGCCCCCGACAACGGCCTGAACGGCTGGAACATGGCGTGGACCGAGTGGCAGGCGGGCAGCGCCGTCTGACGGCCCGTCGGAGTACGGCCCGGGGCCCCGCCCCGGGCCCGCTCCCCCGCCGCACCCGGCCGTTCCAAGCCGATGAGAATGTTTCGGCCATGCCCGCTGCGCGAAGCGCGCGCAAGGGCTACGTTGAGCACCCTCTACGTGACGAACAGCTACGGCGGGGAGACGCCTTGGTGCCCAACGAGTGCGAGTACGAGACGGCCGAGGAACACCTCGCCGGCCTGCTCGGCCGCGCGCTGAACTCGTTCGACCTTCCGGACGAGCTGGTGGAGAGCCTGGATTCGGCCCTCGCGCACACCACTTCGCTGCACTCGTCGCTGCACGCCTCGGGTGGCCCCGGCCGCCCCCGGCTCAGCCGCGAGACCTACCGCCACACCTATCTCCTCCTCGACGGCGCCACGGTCACCCTCTGGGAGGTCGTGCACGCCCGGGGCAACGAGGTGTACGCGGACGAGGAGAGCGCGGTGCTCGCCGCGGCCCGGCTGTGCCGCCGGGTCCGGCCGGACCTGGCGCCCGGGGTGGGGGACGACGGACTGGACCCCGGCCTCACCGGCGTCGAGGTCCTCGGCGGACTGGCGCCGGTGGAGCGCGCCGGGGCCGGCCGGACGTACGAGGCGGACGGCTCGGCCGACCACGCGCGGCGGCTGCTGCGCCGCGCCGAGAACCCGGACCGGCCCGGCGAGAGCGTGGCCCGCTTACTGCGCGGCGCCCTCGCCCACCGCATCACCCGGGCCCTGGGCGGCCCGGGCGGAGCGGCCGGGCGCGGCGGCGCCATCCTGTACGAGCACGCGTTCCTGCTCGGCGACGGCGTGGAGCTGAGCCTGTGGGAGGTCGAGCACACGGCGACGCCGGACGGCAGCCACATGTGCGAGGTGTACGCGGCGCAGGAGTCGGCGCGGGCGGCGGTGGAGCGGCGCACACGGGTCTCCTGACACACGGTCGGGGAAAACACGGACGCCGGGCCGGGTGGAGTTCCCTCCACCCGGCCCGGCGTCCTGGTGTCCTACCGGTCCGCCCGCCGCGTCACGGCGTCAGCGCCGGCTCCTTGGCCACGTCGTCGGAGTCGTCGGAGGGGGTCGCCTCCGCGCCGCCCTCCAGATGCTGCTTGGGCCTGGCCGGCAGCAGGAACATCCCGACGAAGATCAGCGCGCAGACGCCCGCCACGACCCACAGCGAGCGCTGGAAGGCGTCCGAGAACGCCGGGCCGATCTCGGCGAGCCGGAGGTTGTCGTCGATCGCGCCGAAGAAGACCACCGACACCAGGCCGAGGCCCAGCGCGTTGCCCATCTGCTGCACGGTGTTGATCAGACCGGACGCGGAGCCCGCGTGCTCCTGCGGGACCTCGGAGAGGACCGCGTCGGTGAGCGGGGCGACGATCAGACCCATGCCGACGCCGAGCACCACCAGCGGCAGCGCCATCTGCCAGGACTCGATGTCCATCCCGAAGTGGCGCGCCTCCCAGATGTAGATCAGCAGGCCGAGGACGGTGACCAGCGCGCCCGCCTGGAGCACCTTGCGGCCGAACCTGGGCACCAGCGACTGGACGGACATGCCCGCCGCGGCCGACATGGCGATGGAGAACGGGATACCGGTCAGACCGGCCCGCAGCGCGCTCCAGCCGAGGCCTATCTGCATGTACAGCGTCCAGACCAGGAAGAAGATGCCCATCGCGAGGCCGAACGTCATCTGCACCGCGATGCCCGCCGCGAAGCTCTTCACCCGGAACAGCGAGAGCTCCACCAGCGGCGAGCCGTCCCTGCGCGCCTTGACCCGCTCGTACGCCACGAGCGCGCCGAAGACGACGAGGCTGCCGGCCATCGAGAGGTGGCCCCACAGCGGCCAGCCCAGCTCCCGGCCGCGGGTCAGCGGGTAGAGCAGCATCAGCAGACCGAGGGTGACCAGCGCGACGCCCACGAGGTCGAGTTTGAGGGCCTTGGGCGCCTTGGACTCGGTGATGAACTTGGCGCCCAGGACCAGACCGGCGATACCGACCGGCAGGTTGATCAGGAAGATCGGCCGCCACTCCAGACCGAACAGGTTCCACTCGGTCAGCAGCGCGCCCAGGATCGGACCCGAGACCGCGCCCAGGCCGATGACCGCGCCGAACATGCCGAACACCTTGCCGCGCTCCTCGGCCGGGAAGGTGGCGTGGATGATCGACAGGACCTGCGGCACCATCAGGGACGCCATGGCGCCCTGGAGGATGCGGGAGGCGACCAGCATCTCCGGGTTGGCGGCGAAGCCGCAGAGCGCCGAGGCGATGGTGAAGCCGGTCATACCGACGAGGAAGAGCTTCTTGCGGCCGTGGATGTCACCGAGGCGGCCACCGGTGATCAGTCCGGCGGCGAACGCCAGGGCGTATCCCGCGGTGATCCACTGGATCGAGGCGAAGGTCGCCCCGGTGTCCTTCTGGATCGAGGGGATGGCCACGTTGACGATCGTGACGTCGACCAGGTCCATGAAGGCCGCGGTCATCACGATGGCCAGGGCGAACCACCGTCGGCGGTCGGTCACGGCGGCGGCTGTGCCGGGGGCCGCGGCTTCTGGAGGTGTGGGCGTGGTGGAGGTCATGGGAGAGAAGTTAGACCGTATGTAGGTCAGACCGCGTCCTAATTTTCCCGCATCCTGGATCTCATGACGGACACCCCGGCTCGGCTGCTCCAGCTCCTCTCCCTGCTTCAGACGCCCCGCGAGTGGCCTGGCGGCGAGCTCGCCGAGCGGCTCGCCGTCTCGCGGCGCACGGTCCGCCGCGATGTGGACCGGCTGCGCGAGCTGGGCTACCCGGTCCAGGCGACCCTGGGCGCCGACGGCGGGTACCGGCTGGTGGCGGGGAAGGCGATGCCGCCGCTGGTCCTCGACGACGAGGAGGCGGTGGCCATCGCGGTGGGGCTGCGGCACCGCGTCGCCACCCTCCAGGCCGCCACGATGCCGCTGACCGGCCCGTGGCGCGGCGACGGGGCGAGCGTCGACCCGCACACGCTGACCGTGATGGCCTCGGCCGTCACCGGCAGGGAGCGGCTGCGCTTCGACTACCGCAAGGGCGACGGCAGCGAGTCGCGCCGCCAGGTCGAGCCGTACCGGCTGGTGTCGACGGGCCGGCGCTGGTACCTCGTCGCGTACGACATCGAGCGCGAGGACTGGCGTACGTTCCGGGTCGACCGGGTGGCCGCCCCCTTCGCGACCGGGTCGCGGTTCGCACCCCGGGAGCTGCCCGCGCAGGACGCGGCGGAGTTCGTGAGCCGGTCGCTGACGCGGATGCAGCCGGAGCTGGACCTGGATGTGACCTTCGAGGCGCCCGCCGACTTCGTGACGGCGCGGCTCACCCCCTCGATGGGGGCGCCGGTGCCGCTCGGCGGGGCGCGGTGCCGGCTGCGGGCGCGGGTGACGGAGTCGCTGGAGTGGGTGGCGATCCGGCTGGCGCTGGTGGACTGCGAGTTCGCGGTGGCGTCGCCCGGGGCGCTGACGGAGTATCTGGCGGATCTGGGGTCCCGGCTCACCCGGGCGGCGGGGCCGCAGCCCGAGTAGCCGGGCGCGGGCGCGCGGCCTCCCCCGGGCAGGGGGGAGCCCCCGGCAC
>NZ_JBJHPC010000465.1:0-5690 GCF_045257485.1 Streptomyces sp. YS-3
CCCCTGGCTCGACCCCGAGACCGCCCTCGACCTGCTCACCTCGCCCCTCGGGGGCATGGACAGCGCCGACATCCGCCGGCTCGGCCGCGCGCTGCGCGACGAGGAGCGGGCCGCGGGCAACCGGGTGCCGCCGCCCTCCGACGTCCTCCTCGCGTGCGTGCTCGCCGAGCCGGAGCGGCTGGTCGCGCACGACCCCGCGTACGCCCGGGGCGCCCAGCGCCTGAGCGCGCTGCTGCGCAAGGCCCGCGAGCTCCTCCAGGGCGGCGGCACCGCGGCCGAGGCCCTGTGGGAGCTGTGGAGCGGCACCCCGTGGCCCCAGCGCCTCGAACGCGCCGCGCTGCGCGGCGGCACGGCGGGCCGCAACGCCCACCGCGACCTGGACGCCGTGTGCGCGCTGTTCGGCACCGCGGCGCGCGCCGAGGAGCGCACCGGCGGCCGGGGCGCGCTCAACTTCCTGGAGGAGGTCGACGCCCAGGACATCGCCGCCGACACCCTCACCCGCCGCGCCGTACGCCCCGACGCCGTACGCCTCATGACCGCGCACCGCTCCAAGGGCCTGGAGTGGTGCCTGGTCGTCGTCGCGGGCGTCCAGGAAGGCCTCTGGCCCGATCTGCGCCGCCGCGGCTCGCTCCTGGAGGCCGACCGCATCGGCCGCGACGGTCTCGCCGAACCGCTCACCCCCGGCGCCCTCCTGGCCGAGGAGCGCCGTCTCTTCTACGTCGCCGCCACCCGCGCGCGCGACCGGCTCGTCGTGACGGCGGTCAAGGCCCCGGCCGACGACGGCGACCAGCCCTCCCGCTTCCTCGCCGAACTCGGCGAGGAGCCGAAGGACGTCACCGGTCGGCCCCGCCGCCCGCTCGCCGTCGCCGCGCTGGTGGCGGAGCTGCGCGCGACCACCGTCGACCCCGAGGCGTCCGAGGCGCTGCGGGACGCCGCCGCCCGCCGCCTCGCCCGCCTCGCCGCCCTCACCGACGACGAGGGCCAGCCGCTGGTGCCCGCGGCCCACCCGTACCGCTGGTGGGGGTTGAACGAGCCGACGCGCTCCGCGGTTCCCCTGCGCGACCGCGATCACCCGGTCGTGCTCTCCGGCAGCGCGCTCGACCAACTCGCCAACACCTGTGCGCTCCAGTGGTTCCTGGGCCGCGAGGTGAAGGCCGACGCGCCCGCGACCGCCGCGCAGGGCTTCGGCAACGTGGTGCACGTACTGGCCGACGAGGTCGCCTCCGGGCGTACGCCCGCCGATCTGGCCGTGCTGATGGAGCGGCTGGACTCGGTGTGGGACGCGCTGGCCTTCGACGCGCCCTGGAAGTCGGAGCAGGAGAAGAACAACGCGCGCGTGGCGCTGGAACGGTTCCTGCGCTGGCACACCCTCGACCGGACGGGCCGCACCCCGGTGGCCACCGAGCACGACTTCGACGTGACCCTGGAGGCGGGCGACTACGAGGTCCGCATCCGCGGCTCCATGGACCGCGTGGAGCAGGACGAGGCGGGCCGCGCCTATGTCGTCGACTTCAAGACCGGCAAGCAGGCACCCACGGCGAACGAGGTGGCCGCCCATCCGCAGCTGGCGGTCTACCAGCTGGCGGTCGAGCGGGGCGCGGTCGACGAGGCGTTCGCGGGCGAGCGCCCCGCGCCCGGCGGCGCCGAGCTGGTCCATCTGCGCCAGCCCGCCCCCAAGAGGGAGGGCGGCGAGGCGTATCCGAAGGTCCAGACGCAGGAGCCGCCGACGGGGGAGTGGGTCGGCGACCTCCTCGCCACGGCCGCGGGCCGCGTCCTGGATGAGCACTTCACCCCGAGCCCGGGGCAGCACTGCACGAACTGCACCTTCCGTACGTCGTGTTCGGCCCTGCCCGAGGGGCGCCAGGTGCTGGAGTGACGTTTTGGAAGAGGGGGCCGCTGTACTGACAGGGACACCTCAGTCGCGTGATGTCTCCGCTCACCAGCCATGAGGAGAGACAGATGCGGGTCAGCCGGAATGTCCTGGTCGTCGCGGTGGTCGGTACGACCGCCGTCGCCGGCCTTGCCGGGTGCGGCAAGGAAGGTGACAACAGGGCCAAGGGCGTTTCCGTGGCCACGAAGCCGTCCCCGACGGCCTCGGCGACCCCCGCCGACCCGTTCGCGGGGATGACGCCCGACGCGATAGCCGAGAAGGCGGTCGGCGTGACGAAGGCGGCCAAGACCGTGAAGGTCGCCGGGGCGGGCGTCTCCGACGGTCAGCACATGAGCCTGGAGGTCACCGTCACCCGGCTGGGCAACTGCTCCGGCAGCGTGCATGTCAAGGACGGCACGGCCCGCATACTCAAGGCCGATCCCAAGGCCTACTACATGCAGGCCGACGAGAAGTTCTACCGGGCCATGGCCAAGGAGGACGGCACCCCCAAGAAGGAGGCCGACGCCATGGTCGAGCTCCTCAAGGGCCGCTGGATGAAGCTGCCGACGGAGGCACCCTCGAAGTCCCGGAAGCGCCACGGCAAGGGCTCCGACGACGACATGGGCCAGTTCTGTGTGCTCTCCGAGCTCGTCTCCGGAATGGACGACGACAAGAGCGACCGCACCGGGATGACGAAGGGCGCCGACACCGTCGTCGCCGGTGTGCCCGCCGTCACGCTCACCAAGAAGAAGAGCGACGGCTCCGCCGTGACGATGTACGTCGCCAAGCGCGGGCCGGCCCATCTGCTGAAGGTCGCCGAGACGGGCGGCACCGAGCCGGGCACGGTCACCTTCAGCGACTACGACAAGCCGGTGAGGATCACCGCTCCGCCCGGCGACCTGGTCATGGACCTGGAGAAGCTCGGGGCGGAGCCGGGCGGCGGCCCCGGCTCCCAGGAGACCGGCGGACAAGTCTGACGGCGGCGCCCCCCCCGGGGCCGCGTGAAGGTTTGACGGCGCCGCCCCCAGGGCGGACGGGGGCGCGCGCTCCCGGCGCGGATGCGGGGAGCGTCACACCGGCCCCGACGGGGACCACGGTTGTCAGTGGTCCCCGTTAGCCTCTCTGGGGTGCCCCTCCTCACCGACCCCGAGGAGCTCAAAGAGCTCCTCGGCATCCCGTTCACCCCGGAGCAGACGGCGTGCATCACCGCACCGCCCGCCCCGCAGGTCGTCGTGGCCGGCGCCGGGTCCGGGAAGACCACCGTGATGGCGGCCCGGGTGGTCTGGCTGGTCGGCACCGGGCAGGTCGCCCCCGAGCAGGTCCTCGGGCTGACCTTCACCAACAAGGCCGCGGGCGAGCTGGCCGAGCGGGTGCGCACGGCCCTGGTCCGGGCGGGCATCACCGACCCGGACGCGATCGACCCGGACAACCCTCCGGGCGAGCCGCGCATCTCGACGTACCACGCGTTCGCCGGACAGCTCCTGACCGACCACGGCCTGCGCATAGGGCTCGAACCCACCTCCCGGCTGCTCGCGGACGCCACCCGCTACCAGCTCGCCGCCCGTGTGCTGCGCGAGGCCCCGGGGCCGTACCCGGCGCTGACCAAGTCCTTCGCCTCCCTCGTCAGCGACCTGCTGGCGCTGGACGCGGAGCTGGCCGAGCACCTCGTACGTCCCGAGGAGCTGCGGGCGTACGACCGGGAGCTGCTTCGCGCCCTGGAGGGCGCGAAGCTCAGCAATGCCGATCTGCGCAAGGTGCCCGAAGCGGCCGAGGGACGACTGGAACTCCTCGACCTCAACGTGCGTTACCGGGATGCCAAGAAGTCCCGTGACCTGCTCGACTTCGGTGACCAGATCGCGCTCTCCGCCGAGCTCGCCCTCACCCGCCCCGAGGTCGGCCGGATCCTGCGCGACGAGTTCCGCGTCGTGCTGCTCGACGAGTACCAGGACACCTCGGTCGCCCAGCGCCGGCTGCTCGCCGCCCTGTTCGGCGAGGGGACCGGACACGCGGTGACCGCCGTGGGCGACCCCTGCCAGGCCATCTACGGCTGGCGTGGCGCCTCGGTGGCCAACCTCGACGACTTCCCCCGCCACTTCCCGTACGAGGACGGGCGCCCGGCCACCCGCCACTCGCTCAGCGAGAACCGCCGCAGCGGCGGCCGGCTGCTCGACCTGGCCAACTCGCTCGCCGCGCCGCTGCGCGCGATGCACGCGGGCGTGGAGGCGCTGCGCCCCGCCCCCGGCGCCGAGCGCGACGGCACGGTCCGTATCGCCCTGCTCGACACCCACCAGGAGGAGATCGACTGGCTCGCCGACTCCCTCGCCCATCTGGTGCGCACCGGCAAGGAACCCGGCGAGATCGCCGTCCTGTGCCGGACCGCGGGCGACTTCCCGCAGATCCAGGGCGCGCTGGTGGCGCGGGACATCCCCGTCGAGGTCGTCGGCCTCTCCGGACTGCTGCACCTGCCCGAGGTCGCCGACCTCGTGGCGGTCTGCGAGGTCCTCCAGGACCCGGGCGCCAACGCCTCCCTCGTCCGGGTCCTGACCGGCCCGCGCTGGCGCATCGGCCCCCGCGACCTCGCCCTGCTGGGCCGCCGCGCCCGCCGTCTCGTGCGGCGCGAGAAGGCCGGCTCGGACGACCCGGACCAGCGGCTCGCGGACGCCGTGGAGGGCGTCGACCCGGCCGAGGTGATCTCCCTGGCGGACGCGCTCGACACCTTCCTGGAGGCGGGCGACGACGAGGACGACGGGCTGCCGTTCTCGGCCGAGGCACGCGTGCGCTTCGCACGGCTCGCCGCCGAGCTGCGCGATCTGCGCCGCTCGCTCGCGGACTCGCTCATGGACGTACTGCACCGCGTCCTGAACACCACCGGCCTGGAGGTCGAACTCTCCGCCTCGCCGCACGCCCTGGCCGCGCGCCGCCGCGAGACCCTCGGCAACTTCCTCGACATAGCGGCCGGCTTCGCGGCCCTCGACGGCGAGGCCTCGCTCCTGGCCTTCCTCGGCTTCCTGCGCACCGCCGCCCAGTACGAGAAGGGCCTGGACAACGCCCTGCCCGGCGGCGAGAACACGGTCAAGGTGCTCACCGCCCACAAGTCCAAGGGACTGGAGTGGGACGTGGTCGCCGTCCCCGGTCTGGTCAACGGCGTCTTCCCCTCCACCCAGTCGCGGGAGGCCTGGACGGCCCAGGCCAAGGTCCTGCCGCACGCCCTGCGCGGCGACGCCCCGACCCTCCCGGCCACTCCGGAGTGGGACGCCAAGGGTCTCAAGGCCTTCAAGGAGGAGCTGAAGGAGCACCAGCACACGGAGGAACTGCGCCTGGGCTACGTGACGTTCACGCGCCCCCGCTCGCTGCTGCTCGGCTCGGGCCACTGGTGGGGCCCGAGCCAGAAGAAGCCGCGGGGCCCGTCGGAGTTCCTGCACGCGCTGTACGCCCACTGCGAGGCGGGGCACGGCGAGATCGAGGCCTGGGCCGACGCCCCGGCCGAGGACGCCGAGAACCCGGCCCTGGGCGAGTCCGCCGCCACGCACGCGTGGCCGCTCCCGCTCGACCCCACGTCCCTGGCGCGCCGGCGGGCGGCGGCGGAGACGGTCCTGGCCCACCTGGACGCGGAGGGCGGCGCGGGTACCGAAGAGCCGCACCACGCGCGCGAGGAGACGGACCTTCCGTACGTCCCCTACGAGGACGGGTCCGCCGACGACCCCTTCGACTTCGACCTCGACCTCCACCCCGACTTCGACACCTTCGACGAAGACGGCCCCTTCCCGCCGGACGAGCTCATGGACGAACCGGTGGACGGGGGGCTCGACGAGCCCCGGGA
>NZ_JBJHPC010000466.1:0-5687 GCF_045257485.1 Streptomyces sp. YS-3
CCACACGCTCACGGCGTCCGCACACCCGCGCCGAGCGCCCCCGGCTCGGCCCCTCGCGCCCCTGCCCGCGCCCGGGCCTCGGCCCTGACCTACGCATTGACTTTCCACATGCGAACCCTTTGCGTTCACTTTGCCCAGCCCTCTCCCCATTCACTTGCCTTCAGCAACCAATCACCTCTATGGTTGCCCTAAGCAACAAGATCAGCGGATCAGTGACGCCCGGACCGGAGGAGCCGATGGCCGCGCAGAGCCACTACGAGGAGCTCGCCCGACAGCTCAGCGCCATCGGGGCCGTCAAGCGCGGGCTCGGGCGGATCCTGCCGGCCGAGTGCCCGGCCGGCTCCGCCGCCGTGCTCACCCTCCTCGGCCGCCACGGCGAGATGCGCATCAGCGGGCTGGCCGAGCTGCTGGATGTGGACATGTCGGTGACCAGCCGCCATGTCACCCATGTGGCCGCGCGCGGCTGGATCGAGCGCGACCCGGACCCGCTGGACAAGCGCTCCCGCATCCTGCGGCTCACCCCGGCCGGCCGGGACATGCTCGACGAGCTCGGGCGGCGCACCGCGGAGATGTTCGCCCGGACCCTGCGGGACTGGTCCGACGACGAGGTCGGGCAGCTGAACGTCATGCTCGCGCGGCTCAGAGAGAGCTTCGACTGCCGCGAGGAACGTTTGATCCACCCCGCGCCGCTCACCCGTACACCCGCCGCGCAACAGGCGTAACGGCCCACCAGACGTACAGAGAAGGAAGTTCATGGCTACATCCACACCGGCCGGTGTGCGGGACGGCAGCACCGCCCACGGAGCCCACCACCACGGGCCCGACGGCGGCGCGCCGATGACTCACCGGCAGATCATGGAGGCGCTGTCCGGGCTGCTGCTCGGCATGTTCGTCGCCATCCTGTCCTCGACGATCGTCTCCAACGCCCTTCCCCACATTATCGGTGACCTGGGCGGTGGCCAGTCCGCGTACACCTGGGTCGTCACGGCCTCGCTGCTGTCGATGACCGCGACCACTCCGCTGTGGGGCAAGCTCTCGGACCTCTTCAGTAAGAAGCTGCTGGTCCAGATAGCCCTGATCATCTACGTCAGCGGTTCGGTGGTCGCCGGGCTCTCCCAGAACGCGGGCATGCTGATCGCCTGCCGTGTCGTCCAGGGCATCGGCGTCGGCGGTCTCTCCGCGCTCGCCCAGATCATCATGGCCGCGATGATCGCGCCGCGTGAGCGCGGCCGGTACAGCGGCTACCTCGGTGCCACGTTCGCGGTCGCGACGGTCGGCGGCCCGCTGCTCGGCGGTGTCATCACCGACACCGAGTGGCTCGGCTGGCGCTGGTGCTTCTACGTCGGTGTGCCCTTCGCGGTCATCGCGCTGATCGTGCTCCAGAAGACGCTGAAGCTGCCGGTGGTCCGGCGCGAGGTCAAGGTCGACTGGGCGGGCGCGCTCTTCATCAGCGCCTCGGTCTCGCTGCTGCTGGTGTGGGTGACCTTCGCGGGCGACAAGTACGACTGGGTCTCCTGGCAGACGGCGGCGATGGTCGGCGGCTCGGTGCTGCTGGGCGCGGTCTTCGTGTACGTGGAGTCGAAGGCGTCCGAACCGATCATCCCGCTGCGGCTGTTCCGCAACCGGACGATCACCCTGGCGTCGCTGGCCTCGCTCTTCGTGGGTGTGGCGATGTTCTCCGGCACGGTGTTCTTCAGCCAGTACTTCCAGCTGGCCCGCGGCGAGTCCCCGACCATGTCCGGGGTCCTGACCATTCCGATGATCGCCGGTCTGTTCATCTCCTCCACGGTCTCCGGCCAGGTCATCACCAAGACCGGGCGCTGGAAGGCGTGGCTGGTCAGCGGTGGTGCGCTGGTGACGGCCGGACTCGCGCTGCTCGGCACGATGCGGTACGACACCGCGTACTGGCAGCTGGCGATCTACATGGCGCTGATGGGCCTCGGCATCGGCATGATGATGCAGAACCTGGTGCTGTGCACGCAGAACCAGGTCTCCGCGGCCGACCTCGGCTCGGCCTCGTCCGTGGTGACGTTCTTCCGCTCGCTCGGCGGTGCGGTGGGCGTGTCCGCCCTGGGCGCCGTGATGGCGAACCGGGTCACCCACTACGTCAAGGACGGCCTGGCCGACCTCGGCCCCAAGGGCGCGGCTCTCGCCCAGGGCGGCGGTGGCGGTGGCATCCCGGACCTGGACAAGATGCCCGCGCCGCTGCGGACGGTGGTGGAGAGCGCGTACGGCCACGGTGTGGCGGACGTCTTCCTCTACGCGGCGCCGTGCGCCCTGCTCGCCTTCTTCGTGACGCTGTTCATCAAGGAGGTCGCGCTGAAGTCCCGCGCGACGGCCCCGGCCGAGCCCACGGACCAGCAGAAGGCCACGGCCTCCTAGAAGCTCGGGTGCCCCGAGCGGAGGCACCCGATACCGGGGCGACGGGCAGGGGACGGCCCGTCGCCCCACTCCCCCGCGAAGGGGCCCACGCGCATCGCCCGTGGGCCCCTTCGTGCTACCCCTCCCGCTTCGCCTCGATCCCCGCGATCAGCAGGTCCAGCGCGAAGACGAAGTCGCGCTCGCGCATCTCCGCCACCGTGTCGCCGCCCCGCGCCTCCATGAGCTCCTCCGCCATCGCGAACCGCTCGTGGAGTTCGGGGCGTTCGCGTACGGTGCCCATCGCCTGGGCGAAGTACTCGTCCTCGGTGACCCCGGCCTCCGCGCACCGCGCGACGAACTGCCCCTCGATCGTGCCGAACCCGTACACGAACTGGAACACCGCCGCCAGGCCGCCGGTCACCCCGTGCGCGGGCAGTCCGCTGCGGGCCATGACCGTCTGGGCGGCGATCGAGAAGGCCAGGAAGTTCGGGCCGATGTTCAGATAGCGGCCCATCAGGGGGGACACCCAGGGGTGGCGGACGAGCATCGCCCGGTAGCCGACGGCCAGGGCGCGGATCTGGTCGCGCCAGTCGGCGTCCTCCTGGGTCACGTCCGGGACCGGCACCTCGGCGGCGACCGCGTCCATGGCGAGCTCCAGCAGGTCGTCCTTGGTGTCCACGTACCAGTACAGGGACATCGCGGTGACCCCGAGCTCGCCCGCGAGCCGGCGCATGGAGAACTTCGCCGCGCCCTCGCTGTCGAGGAGCCGGACCGACTCCGTGACGATCCTGTCCCGGTCGAGCGCGGCGGTCGGCTGCCCGGCCCGCCGGGTCCGGCCCGTGGACCTGCCGGCCGCCAGCCACACGCTGGTCCGCATCGGGTTCTTCGCGCGCTCGGCTGCCGACACCATGGCGTGCCCTCCTCGTCGGGTCGTCGGACTGTACGTACACATGTCGTACGCCGTTCGTGCGGCATCGGCCACAGCGGTCAGCGGAATTGCTGCCTCCGCCGACCGCCGGTCCGATGCTATGCCGCGGGCGCGGCCTGCGGCGCGGGGGCCTGGGCCCCGTCGCCGCCACCGCGCTCCGCCCTGGCCAGCAGCGCCGCGGCGAGCAGTCCGCCCGCCAGCACCGCGACCGCGCCGACCAGCTGGCTGGTCTGGAGCCCGGAGGCGAACGCGTCCGAGATCCGCGAGCGCTCGGCGTCGTCGCCCGCCGCCGCGAGCGCCGCCGGGAGCGAGGCCGCGCCCACCACGGACGGGACCAGCGCGGCGAAGCGCGAGTTGAGGACCGCGCCGAGCACGGCCACGCCGAGCCCGTTGCCGAACTCCGCCAGCGTGCCGTTGACGCCCGCGCCCACGCCCGCCTTCTCCGGCGGGATCGCGCCCATCAGGGTGTTGGCCATGGCCGGCATCGAGACGGCGATGCCCGCGCCCATCACCACCAGGCCCAGCAGCATCCCGCTGTAGTGCTCACGGCCGAGCAGGGCTATCGCCGCGAGTCCGGCCGCGTTGGCCGCCATGCCCGCCGCGATCGTGCGGGGCGTGCCCAGCCGGGGCAGCAGCCGCGCGCCGACCCCCGCCACGTTCAGCGCGATCACGCTCAGCGCCAGCGGCGCCGTGCGCAGCCCCGCCTCCAGCGGCCCGTAGCCCAGCACGAACTGGAGGTGCTGGGTGAGCAGGAAGAGCGAGCCGCCCATGCCGAACGCAACCAGGATGGAGCCCGCGACCGCGCCGGTGAACCGCTGGTTGCGGAAGAAGTGCATGTCCAGCATCGGGTACGGGATCGACAGCTCCCAGCGGGCGAACGCCGCCAGGAAGACCAGGCCCACCGCGGCCGGGACCAGCACGTGCGCCGAGGTCCAGCCGTGGCCGGGGCCGGAGATGATCGCGTAGACCATCCCGGTCATGCCGACCGTGGAGAGCAGCGCGCCGAGCAGGTCCGGCCGGTCGCCCAGCGGGTTCTTCGACTCCGGGACCAGGGCGAGCACGGCCACCAGGCCGATCGCCGCGACCGGGATGTTGACCAGGAAGATGGCGCCCCACCAGAAGTGGTCGAGCATGACCCCGCCGATCAGCGGCCCGGCGGCGAAGCCGAGCGAGTTGACCGTGGCCCACAGCCCGATGGCCTTCACCCGCTCCTCGTCGTCGAAGATCTGCACGACGACGGCGAGGGTGGTGGTCATCAGCAGGGCGCCGCCGACGCCCATGCCCGCGCGGGCGGCTATCAACTGCCCGGCGCTCTGGGAGAGTCCGGCCGCGAGCGAGCCGAGGCCGAAGAGCGCCAGCCCGGCCGCGAGCATCTTCTTGCGGCCGTACCGGTCGGAGGCGCTGCCCGCGGTGAGCAGCAGTCCGGACTGGACGAGCGAGTACGCGTTGATCATCCACTGGATGTCGGCGGTCGATGCGCCGACCGAGGTGGTCAGGGAGGGGATCGCGACGTTCAGGACGGTGTTGTCGAGCAGCACGGTGAGCTGTGCCAGACAGATGACCCCCAGGATCAGCCAGCGCTGCGGGTGCCTGGTGGGGGCGGCAGATGGATCGGCGACCGGGGCCGTCATGCGGGGCTCCTAGGGGGAGTTGTACAGCGTATGGGGAAGTTCTCGTACACCGTAAAGGAGACTCTTGTACGGTGTAAAGCGGTTTACACGCTCTATGGGAAGGAGCACGCGGGGCTCCTCCTCCGGACGCCGAAAGGCCGGTGGGCCGGGGCTCGTACACCCCGGCCCACCGGCCGCTTCCCGTGCCGTCCGCTCCTACCGCGCGGGCGCTGTCAGGTCGTAGAAGGTGGCGGTGCCGACCGTCACCTTCTTGAAGGAGGCCTCCACCCAGGTGGTGATGGCGCTGCCGCCGGCCTCACCGCCGGGGCCGCCGCGTCCGCCCATGCCGCCGCCTCCGGCGACGAAGTAGTGGATCCTCCCCTCGGCCACGTACGACTTGAACCGCGCGAGCGTCGGCGAGGGGTCGCTGCCGTTGAAGCCGCCGATCGCCATCACCGGCTTGGCGGTGGCCAGTTGGTAGCTGGCGGCGTTCTGGGCGCCGATCGCGGCGGCGGCCCAGGTGTAGTGGTCCGCGTCCGCCTTCAGCAGGGTCTTCGCCTCGGCGCCGACCCGGGCGCCGTCGAGCAGCCCGCCCATGCCGCCGGGGCCGCCGCGCTCGGCGCCGCCGGGGACCCGACCGCCGCCCGGGAGCCGGGACGGCAGGCCGTTCGGGCCGCCCTGCGGGGCGCCGCCCGGAGGCAGTCCTCCGGCGCCGCCCCGCGGGCCCTGCCCCTGACCGGCCCGCAGGCCCGGACGTCCGTCCTGGCCGCCCGGTCCCGCCCCGAACC
>NZ_JBJHPC010000467.1:0-5681 GCF_045257485.1 Streptomyces sp. YS-3
CCACCGCACACCCCCGAACCAGCGCTTCTCCCGGCAGTGGTACGAGCTCCGTCGGCGGCCCGTCGCCGTCGGACGGTCCACCCCCCGGCCGTCCGGCGGCCCCGCCGCCCTTCGGGCTCACCGCTGCCGTCACCCCCCTCGCGGCACCATCGGTCTGATTCGGAGTGTTCATCCACCGCACACCCCCGAACCAGCGCATCTCCCGGCAGTGGTACGAGCTCCGTCGGCGGCCCGTCGCCGTCGGACGGTCCACCCCCCGGCCGTCCGGCGGCCCCGCCGCCCTTCGGGCTCACCGCTGCCGTCACCCCCCTCGCGGCACCATCGGTCTGATTCGGAGTGTTCATGACGCCCGTAGCGCCGAACCCTGAACTTGTCATCGGAGTGAGCCCGTTAGGCCTGCCCGACCCGCGTACGGTCGCCGCGGTCCGCCGAGCGGGCGGACTCGGAGTGCTGGATCTCGGGACGGGCGACCGCCGGGCCAGAGAAGCCCTCGTGCGCGCACACCGCTGGACGTCCGGCGTCTTCGGCGTCCGGGTCGGACCCTCCTGCGCGCTGACGCCCGAGGAGGTGGCCGAGGAGTGCGGCGGCACCCTTCCGCCCGTGGTGCTGCTCGCCCCCGGCGCCGACTGGAAGATCGGCCAACTGGGCGACCGGACCCGGGTCCTGGCCGAGGCCGGCGACCGTGACGAGGCGCGCCGGGCCGCGGCCGACGGCGCGTACGGGCTCGTGGCACGCGGCAGCGAATGCGCCGGCCGCGGCGGCGAACTGGGCACCTTCGTCCTGCTCCAGGCGCTGCTCGCCGACCCGGCGTACGAGCTGCCCGTGTGGGCCTGCGGGGGCATCGGCCCGCGTACGGCGGCGGCGGCCGTGGCGGGCGGCGCCGCCGGGGTCGTCCTCGACACCCAGCTGGCCCTGCTCGCGGAGTCGGGGATCACGGACGGGGCGGCAGCCGCGCTGCGCGCGATGGACGGGTCCGAGACGACCGTCGTCGACGGGGTGCGGGCCCTGCGCAACGCCCGCACCGGCCTCCAACTTCCGGTCGGGCAGGACGGGTTCCTCGCCGCCGTGTTCGCCGACCGGTGGGGCACCGTGGCCGGTGCCGTACGCGGGGTGCGCGAGGCGGTCCTCGGCGCGGTGGGCGATCCGGGCGCCGCGCGGATCATGGCGGCGGGTTCCGCCCTGGCACGGGCGCTCGGCACCCGGCTGCCCCTCGTGCAGGGCCCCATGACCCGGGTCAGCGACCGGGCCGGCTTCGCGGCGGCCGTGGCGCGCGAAGGGGCGCTGCCGATGCTGGCGCTCGCCCTGTCCGACGGCGAGCAGAGCCGCACCCTCCTCGAACGCACCCGCGACGAACTGGGCGAGCGCCCTTGGGGCGTGGGCATCCTCGGCTTCACGGACAGCCGTCTGCGCGCGGAACAGCTCGCCGCCGTACGGGCCGTCCGGCCCACCCACGCCATCATCGCCGGGGGCCGCCCCTCCCAGGCGGCCGACCTGGAGGCAGCCGGCATACGGACCTTCCTGCACGTCCCGTCGGCCACACTGCTCACCCAGTTCATTGACATGGGCATGCGTAAGTTTGTCTTCGAAGGCGCCGAATGCGGCGGCCATGTCGGGCCGCGCAACAGCTTTCCGCTCTGGGAGGCGCAACTGGCGGTGGTCGAGGAGTACGTGCGGCGCGCGCCCGGCGCCGCGGGCGACTTCCAGGTGCTGCTCGCGGGCGGCATCCACGACGAGCGCTCCTCGGCCATGGCCGCCGCGCTCGCCGCCCCGCTCGCGGCGCGCGGGGTCGCGGTCGGCGTCCTGATGGGCACCGCCTACCTGTTCACCGCCGAGGCGGTCGAGTGCGGCGCGATCCAGCCGGTCTTCCAGCGCCAGGTGATCGCCGCCGGGGCCACCGCGCTCCTGGAGAGCGCCCCGGGCCACGCCACCCGCTGTGTCGCGAGCCCGTACACCGCCGACTACGCGGCCACCCGCGCCCGGCTGCGCGCCGACGGCACCCCCGACCGGCGCGTCTGGGAGGAGCTGGAACGGCTGAACATCGGGCGGCTGCGGATCGCCAGCAAGGGCGTCGAGCGCGAGGGCGCCGAGCTGCGGCCCGTCTCCGAGCAGCGCCAGCTCGACGCCGGGATGTTCATGGCCGGGGAGGTGGCCGTGCTGCGCTCGGCGGCCACGACCGTGGGCGCGCTGCACGACGCCGTGAGCCGGGGCGCCGCCGCCTTCGCCGAGCGGCGCGCGGCCGAGCTGAGCGGAACCCCGGACACCTCCGGGGAGACGGCCAAGGAGCCCGCCGCCCGGCCGCTCGACATCGCTGTCGTGGGCATGGCCTGCATGTTCCCGCAGGCCCCCGACCTCCCCACGTACTGGGCGAACGTCGTCGGCGGTGTCGACGCCGTCACCGAGGTCCCCGCCGACCGCTGGGACCCGGAGATCTACCACGACCCCAGCGGCGAGCGCGCGGGCACCACCGCGTCACGGTGGGGAGGCTTCCTGCCCCCGATCCCCTTCGACCCGTTCGCCTACGGCATCCCGCCCGCCTCACTCGGCAGCATCGAACCCGTACAGCTCCTGGCCCTCGAAGCCGCGCGGCGGGCCCTGGACGACGCCGGGTACGGCGACCGGCCCTTCGACCGCTCCCGTACGTCCGTGGTCTTCGGCGCGGAGTCCGGCAGCGACCTGTCCGGCGCCACCACCCTGCGCACGGTCCTGCCCGCCTATCTGGGGGAGATACCGCCCGCCGTCGAGGAGCAGTTGCCGAAGCTCACCGAGGACTCCTTCCCCGGCATGCTCGCCAACGTCATCGCGGGCCGGATCGCCAACCGCCTCGACCTGGGCGGCGCCAACTACACCGTCGACGCGGCCTGCGCCTCCTCGCTCGCCGCGCTGGACGTGGCCTGCAAGGAACTCGCCTCCGGCACCAGCGAGATGGTGCTCTGCGGCGGCGCCGACCTGCACAACGGCATCAACGACTACCTCCTCTTCTCCTCCGTCCGCGCCCTCTCCCCGAGCGGCCGTTCCCGTACGTTCGACACCTCGGCCGACGGCACCGTGCTCGGCGAGGGCGTGGCCTGCGTCGCGCTGAAACGCCTGGCCGACGCCGAGCGGGACGGCGACCGCGTCTACGCCGTGGTCAAGGGCGTCGGCAGCGCCAGCGACGGCCGCTCCCTCGGACTCACCGCGCCCCGGCCCGAGGGCCAGCGGGCCGCGCTGGAGAGGGCCTACCGGGCGGCCGGGATCTCACCCGCCCGGGTCGGTCTGGTCGAGGCGCACGGCACCGGGACCGTGGTCGGCGACCGTACCGAACTGGCCACGCTGACCGAGGTGTTCACCGAGGCGGGCGCGGCGCCCGGCGGCTGCGCCCTCGGCTCCGTCAAGTCCCAGCTGGGCCACACCAAGTGCGCGGCGGGCCTGGCGGGTCTGATCAAGGCGGCGATGGCCCTGTACACCGGGATCACCCCGCCGACCCTCCACCTCCAGGAGCCGAACGCCGCCTGGTCGCCCGCGGCCAGCCCCTTCGCCTTCCACGCCGAGGCCCGGCCCTGGGCGGCCCCGGCGGCCGAACGGATCGCCGGGGTGAGCGCGTTCGGCTTCGGCGGCACCAACTTCCACGCGGTCCTCACCGCCCACACCGAGGGCGCGCCCCCGGACCGGGGGTACGAGGCGTGGCCGGCCGAACTGTTCCTCTTCCGCGGCGCGGACACGGCGGCGGCCGGGCGGGAGGCGCGGTGGCTGCTGGACGAACTGGGGGAGCCGGACGCGCCGGGCGGCGGACCGCGACTGCGGGACGCGGCGCTGACGGCGGTCCGGCGCGCCGCGGGCCGGCCGGGCGCGGTGCGGATCGCGGTCGTGGCGGAGAGCGTGGAGGACCTGCGCGCGCTGCTGCGGAAGGCGGCGGCGGGAGAGCGGGGCCGGGGGGTGTACGCGGCGGACGAGGTGGTGGACGGCCTCGGCGCCGAGCCCGAAGTCGCCTTCCTCTTCCCCGGTCAGGGCAGCCAGCGCCCCGGCATGCTCGCCGAGCTCCTGGTCGCGTTCCCCGAGGCCGCGCATCCGGTGCGGCAGGGCGGGGCGTACGCCCCGGCGCTCTACCCGCCGAAGGCCTTCGGCCCGGGCGCCGCCGAGCGGCAGCAGGAAGCGCTCAAGGACACCAGGATGGCCCAACCCGCCCTCGGTATCGTCGGCCTGACGGCCGGACGGGTCCTGGAGTCGGTCGGGGTCCGCCCCGCCATGGCGGCCGGGCACTCCTACGGCGAACTGGTGGCCCTCGCCGCCGCCGGGGCCCTGTCCCCGGACGCGCTGCTCGACCTCAGCGCCCGCCGGGCCGAGGCCATCCTCGGCTCGCTCGGGGACGACCCCGGCACCATGGCCGCGGTCACCGCCGCCCCCGCCGACGTGGAGCGCGTCCTCGCGGCGGCCGGGCTCGGCGGCCGGGTCGTGGCCGCCAACCGCAACGGCCCCCGCCAGACCATCGTCTCCGGCCCCACCACCCTGGTCGACGAGGCCATGGACCACCTCCGCGGCGCGGGACACGACGTCCGGCGCATCCCGGTCGCCTGCGCCTTCCACAGCCCGCTGGTCGCGGGCGCGGGCGAACGGTTCGCCCCGGCCCTGGCCCGGCACACCGTCAGGGCCCCGGAGTTCCCGGTGTGGGCCAACCGGACGGCCGCCACCTATCCGGCCGCGCCCGACGGCGTACGCGCCGAACTGGCCGCGCAGATCGGCTCCCCGGTGCGCTTCGCCGAGCAGATCGAGGCGATGTACGCGGCGGGGGCGCGGATCTTCGTCGAGGCGGGGCCGGGCACGGTGCTCACCGGTCTCGTCGGCCGGATCCTGGGCGACCGGCCGCATCTGGCGGTCGCCTGCGAACCCCGGCCGGGCGCCGGGCTGCGCGGACTGCTGGAGTCGCTGGCGCGGCTCGCGGTCGCCGGTGTGCCGGTGGACGCCGGGCGGCTCCTCCACGGCCGGGGCGCGGTGACGGAGCGGCCCGAGCCGCCCGGCTGGACCGTGGACGGCCAGCTCGTCCGCACCCGCTCCGGCGAACTGCTGCCCGGAGCCCTGCAACCGGCCCGACGGGTCAGTCTGGAGACGACCACGGTGACGCGAGACGGCGACGCACAGCACGAGCTCATCGCGGACTTCCTGCGCACCACGCGTGAGCTGGTCGCCGCGCAACGGGACGTCCTGCTCACGCACTTGGGGGCGACCGGCGCCGGGGGGTCCCCGCCGCCCGTTCCCCCGCGTACGGATACCGTCGCGCGGACGGTGCCCCCGGCCGTGGCCGAGGGGCCCGCACCCGTGGTCGCGCCGCCTCCGGCCGTCGTGGACATCGAGCAGGCCGTGCTCACCGTCATCAGTGAGCGCACCGGCTACCCGGTCGACATGATCGAACCCGATCTGGACCTCGAAGCGGACCTGAGCATCGACTCCATCAAACGCACCGAGATCGTCGGTGAGCTGGCCCGCCACCTCGCCGGGACCCGCACCTTCGACGACGCGGAGATGGAGGAGCTGTCCCGGGCGCGGACGGTCGCCGCGATCACGGCGTGGATCACCGGGCACGAGACGCGCGCCGAGTCGCAGGGTGCCGCCCCGGCGCCCGCGCCCACCGCCCCGGCCGGGGCCCGGACCGGACCCGAGCCCGAACCCGAGCCCGAACCCGGGTCCGTCCACGGCGTCGCCCCACGCCG
>NZ_JBJHPC010000468.1:0-5677 GCF_045257485.1 Streptomyces sp. YS-3
GGGTTGGCTCTCCCCGAGTCAGGGCTCGAGGGGTCCCGGGGCTGCCTCCGGGGCCCCCTCGCGCCCTGACTCGGGGAGAGCCAACCCTAGGATCGTCGCCGTCAGTTGAGGATCGACGGAACGCGACAAGGGCGGCGACATGGGTACGGGACCGGGCACCGGCACACGACGGGTCGAGCGGGACGACGACAAGGCGATGGAGACGGCGGTGCGCCTGCTCGACGAGGCGTTCCAGGACGACCCGGTGAGCAGCTGGGTCTTCCCCGACCCCGCACACCGCCGGGAGAAGCACCCCCACCTCATGCGCGCCTTCCTGGAGGTCGCGCTCGACGAGGGGCACGCCGACCTCACCGAGGACGGCACGGCGACCGCCCTCTGGCTCGACGTTCCCGCCGGGGCGGCGCAGGACGGGCCGGCGGAGGACGGGGAGGACGGCCCGGCACAGCTGCGCGCCGCGGTCGACCCGGAGAACGAGCGGGTGGAGCTGATCGGCCGGCTCACCGCCTCCGTCCATCCGCACGGCCGGGCGCACCGGTATCTGCTGCTGATCGCGGTCGCCCCGGACCGCCAGGGGCAGGGAGCGGGGGCCGCGCTCATCGCGCCCGTCCTGCAGGAGTGCGACCGCGAGGGGCTGCCCGCCTATCTGGAGGCCAGCAGCGCGCGCAGCTCCGTGCTGTACGAACGGCTCGGCTTCGCCCACCTCGGCGAGCCGCTGCGGCTGCCCGACGGCCCGCTGATGTACCCGATGTGGCGCGAGCCGCGCGGCTGAAACGGTTCACCGCCGTACGGGACCGGGGCTCAGCCGCCGAGCACCCGGTCCACCACCATCTCCACCATCCGCTCGGCGGAGTCCTCGCCGAGCATGTCCGGCAGGGTGAGGTGGTCGACCAGCAGCCCCGTCATGGCGAAGTAGAGCAGCCGTACCGTGTCCGCGTCCCCCGGCAGCCCGGCCTCCAGATGGAACGCGATGTTCGCCTCCAGCTCGGCGCGGGCGGCCTCGGTCAGCGCCTCCCGGAGCTCCGGCCGGCGGGTGGCCTCCAAGCGGAGCTCCAGCATGGCGAGATAGCCGGTGCGCTCCTTGACGATCCGCCGCAGCAGCCAGTGCATCAGCGAGGCCACCAGCTCCCGTGAGGGCGCGGGCCGCATCGCCTCGCTCACCTCCGCCGGATCCGGTGTCATCTTCACGTGGATGCGCCGCCCGGCCTGGGTGAACAGGTCGTCCCTGCTGGTGAAGTAGTTGGACGCGGTGCCGGGCGGCACCTCGGCCTCGGTGTCGACCGCGCGGAAGGTCAGCCCGCGCGCACCCTCGCGCGCCAGCACCTCGATCGCCGCGTCCACGAGAGCCGTTCTGCGTTCGGGGTTCCTGACCATCCGCGTTCCTCTTTCCGTAAGGGCTTCCGTAAAGGCTTTCCGTGTCGGCCGTAAGGGCCTTGCGCAACCACTACATGCGAAGTACTTTACCTGAAGTGGTTGATCGCCCGGCCACCCCCCGAGCCCGAAGAGGCCAGCTTGCGCAAGCTTTCGTACTACATCGCCCTCACCCTCGACGGCTTCATCGCCGCCCCGGACGGGTCGTTCGACTTCTATCCGGTGAGCGAGGAGTTCGCCGGCTTCATGGCGGGCGAGCAGCCCGACGCGCTGCCGACCGCCGCCCGGCGGGCCCTGGGTGTCGACGAGGTGTCCGTCTCGCGGTACGACACCGTGCTGATGGGCCGGGGGGCGTACGAACCCGGTCTCGCGGCGGGCATGACCAGCCCGTACGTCCATCTGCGCCAGATCGTCTTCTCGCGCAGCCTCCGCGAGTCCCCGGACCCGGCCGTCGAGGTCGTCTCCACGGACCCGGTGGCGTATGTGCGCGAGCTCAAGCGCGAAGAGGGCCTGGACATCTATCTGTGCGGCGGCGCCGACCTCGCCGGGCAGCTCGTCGACGAGATCGACGAACTCGTGATCAAGAGCTATCCGATCGTGGCGGGAGCCGGAATCCCCTTGTTCCGGGCGGAGTTCGCCCCTCGCCCGTTCGTGCCGACGGACAGCCGTTCCTTCGAAAACGGTACAGTCGTCACCACCTACACAAGGAAGCGCTAACTCCCATTTCGGTCACGCCCTGTGACGAACGGCAGGGTGCGCCGCTACTCTCCCGCCCATGACCACACAGTCCTGGGCGGGCTGGTACCGAGACCGCCATGGATCCGAAGCGCTGACGATCACCGCCGACGGGACCCAACTGCACACGCGCATCAGGGGAGTCGATTTCGCCGGGACGGGGTTCGACTCGCTCGGCCCGGTGCCCGGCATACCGACGGAGGGCTCGTTCGCGCTCGACGGCGGCGCCCTGCGCGACTTCGTCCTGGAATGGGACATGCCGGTACCGGTCGCCTCCCCCGACGGCGCCCTCCACCAGGCAACCCTGAGCTGCCTGCTCTCCCTCAAGCCGCCCGAGCCCGACCTCGGGCTCGCCCTGCACCTGGGGGGAGCGGTGTACGCGTCGGGGCGCGCCGAGCTGGACTTCGCCTCGGTACTCGACGACATCCGCCGCCAACTCCCCACCGGGGCACAGCTCCAGCCGTCCGTCCTCGAAAGCATCTGATCCGGGCGCGGCCGACCACGGCCGGCCGCGCCCCCTTCCCCGGTGTCCTGACGGCGAGTTATTCTATTTCTATGCGAACAACGAGGGTTTCACGGGGTCGTGGCGGCCCTCCTGGCCGCCTGGTGGCCGTCGCCGTGCTGCCGTTCCTGCTGGCGCTCGCCGTCGACCTGCTCCTCTTCGCCGCCCTGCACGACCGGCTGCCGGGGCGGCTGGCCACCCACTTCTCCGGCGGCGGTACGGCCGACGGCTATTCCGGCCGGAGCGCGTACGTGGCCGTCGCCACCGGACTCCTGGGCGGGCTCGCCGTCGTCTGGGCGGCCGTCGTCGCCAAGGGCGGCCTCGGGCCGCGCGGGGTGCGCCGGATGCTCGCCGCGGGGTACGCGACCGCGGGCCTGACCGGCCATCTGATGGCCGCCGTACTGTTCGCGAACCTCGACGCGGACGACGGCGGTGCGGCCCGGCTGCCCCTGTGGCAGCTCGCGGCGGCCCTCGGGGTGGCCGTGCTCGCCGCAGCGGCGGGCGCGCTCTCGGCGCGGCGCCTCGCCGTTCCCCCGGCCCGGCCCCGGCCCCTCGGCCCCGGCGCGGTCGAACGGCTCGACCTGGCGGAGGGCGAGCTGGCCGGCTGGGCCCGCCGCGCCCCCTCGCGGACGCTCTGCGCGGTCGGCGTGGCCCTGCTCGTCTTCGGGGGAGCGCTGACGTATGTGTACGGCTGGGGGCGCGCCACCGCGCCGCTGGCGTGCGGGCTGCTCATCCTCGCCTGCTCCTGCCCGCACGTGACGGTGGACCGGCACGGGCTGACGGCCCGCCCGACCGTGCTGCCCTGGCCGCGCGTGCGGATACCGCTCGACGACGTGGAGCGGGCAGTGAGCCGGGAGGTGAACGCGCTCTCGGAGTACGGCGGTTGGGGCTATCGGGTGCGTCCCGGGCGTTCGGGCCTGATCCTGCGCTCCGGCGAGGCGATCGTGGTGCGGCGCGCGGGCGGGCGCGAGTTCGCGGTGACGGTGGCCGACTCCGCGACGGCCGCGGCCCTGCTCAACACCCTCGCCGAACGTTCGGCGGTGCGCTGATGCTGTTCCGGGTGGACCCCGGGTCGCCGGTGCCGCTGGGCGACCAGATCGCCGCGTCGGTGCGGCGCGCCATCGCCGAGGGCACGGTGGAGCCGGGCGAACGGCTGCCCGCGGCCCGGGCCCTGGCCGACTCGCTGGGCGTCAACGTCCACACCGTCCTGCGCGGCTACCAGCGCCTGCGCGAGGAAGGCCTGATCGAGCTGCGGCGCGGCCGGGGCGCGGTGGTCGTCGACACGACGTCCTCCCGCGCCCGGGCCGGGCTGCTGGTGCGGGTACGGGAACTGGCCGAGGAGGCGCGCAGGCTCGGCCTGTCGGAGGACGAGCTGCTCGCCCTGGTCCGTACCGGCCTGCGCTGACCTGCCTCAGTACGTCTGCAGCTCCACCAGGTTGCCGTCCGGGTCGTGCAGATGGGCCGCCCGCATCGTCGGACCCCACTGCGGCCGGTCCTGCGCCGGGGCGATCACCGTGGCACCGGCCGACGCGCAGAGGTCGACAGCGGCGTCGAGCGCCCCGGGCCCGTCCACCCGGATGACGACCGAGGCCCCCACGGGCACGTTCTCCTCCCCGACGGCCGCGGTCATCGCGGCCCGCGAGAACACCGCGAAGGCGGTACGCCCCTCGCAGTCGTCCCAACTGGCGTACCCCGACGCCTCGGTGCCGCGCGCCAGCGAGCAGCCGGTGAGCTTGGGCAGGACGGCCGTGTAGAAGCGGAAGGTCGGCTCGTAACGCTCCACCAGGAGCCGCGTGTAAGGGGGTTCAAGAGGTGACATGACCCGAATCTATCGCGCGGCCTCAACTCACCCGGCTGATACGGGCGTCGGTGATCACGCCGTCGTGGACGGTGTACGTGCCGGAGTACGTCTGGCGGGTTCCGTCCGTCAGAGAGGAGGTGATGTCCACGCGGACGGTGTCGCCCGTGGCGGACAGGACGGTGACGCCGGTTCGCCGTGTGTCGGAGAAGCCGGCGACGTACTCCGTATAGCTCGGGCTCAGGTTCTTGCCGCCGAAGGCCCACGCGGTCGTGTAGTCGCCGCTGTTGAGCGCGGCGTAGTAGGTCGTCACGGTGGATTCCGGGCGGGTGGCCGTCGCGGTGGACGGGGCCGGACCGGCGGCCGGTTCACCGGTCTCGGTCGCCCCGGCGGTACCGGCCGTGCCGGTCGTGGCCGTCGCCTCCGGCTCGGTGATGCCGGGGAACACCGGGTCCGCGGTGTCCGTCGTGTCCGGCGTCCCGGGCGTCAGCGTGGAGACCGCCGGAGGCGGGAAGAACGGCGACTCCCGGTGCGGGCCGCCGCCGTGGTCGCGGGCCAGCCACCAGATGCCGGTGACCGCCGCCGCGGCCAGGACGACCGCGGCGAACACCACGATCAGCATGCGCCGCAGACCGTCGTCCGGGGGCGGCTGGTCCGGGCCCCAGGCGCCCCCGGCGCCCGACGGCCCCTCGACCCAGCGTTGCGCGTCCGCGTCCCAGTAGCTCATGGCACCTGCGTCTCAGCCGGTCAGTCGGGTGATGGTGTCGACGACGGCCGCGGCCGAGGCGAGCCCGGCCGCGGCCGTCGTGCCGAGGGTCAACCGCTCGCGCAGCCACTGCAGACGGTCGCGCCGCACCTGACCGGTGGCCGCCACCCCCTCCTCGACCTCCGCCAGCCGGTCGGCCAGTTCGGCGGTCTCGGCCGTGGGGCGCAGGACGCCGAGATGGTCGCGCAGGGTGCGGACGGCGGCGGCGAGTTCGGGGGGCGCGTCCAGGAGCTGTGTCGAGGCGTCGACGGCCCGCGCGTCGGCGCCCGCCGCCGCGGCGCCGCCCGTCATCGTCCCGATGCCCACACCGCCGGGGACGCCCGCGGGCGCGGGTCCGGTGCCCGCGTACGGAACCGGCGGTGTCCCCGTCCGCTGCGAGCGGTCCTCGGCCGACGCCCGGTCCCCGGCCGCAGCCGCGCCCCCGGTCATCACGCCGATGGAGATCCCGCCGGGGGTACCGGGGGGCGCCTGGGGGTCCTGTTCCGGCGGGATCTCCATCGGCGTGATG
>NZ_JBJHPC010000469.1:0-5666 GCF_045257485.1 Streptomyces sp. YS-3
CCGCACCTCCCGGCACCCCCCGCTCACCGCCGGTGAGCACTCGGTGCTGCCCTCGTCACCCTGTGGTCCGATCATCCTTCGTCCGTAACCCAAGTGCCGCGTCCCTCGTTGTGCCGGATGCAGGCTCCCTGTGGTCACGTCATGCTCACAGCCGCTCACTCGATCGTGTGGATGTGCTCAAGACGTGCAACCTTCCAGGCCCCTTGGGGAGTCGACCGTGATGACGAGAGGAGGTGCCGCCAGTGATCGCGAACGTATCGGCGCACCGGCGGGCGAACGCCTTCGCCCAGGCCCTGGAAGAAGCCTCGGCGGCCCAGCAGTCACCCGCCACCCCGGCCGCCCAGGCCGAACAGGCGGCGGAGGCCGACCTGTTGACCCTGGCGACCGTCCTCGGCGACCTGCCGAAACCGGAGCTGGACCCACAGGTGAAGGTGGAGCAGCGGGCGCTGCTCGTGGCCGCCATGGAGCAGATGTTCGCTTCTGGTGGCGCCGCCGACCCTCAGGTGCCCGAGCAGCGGGCCGGCCGGGGAGCCCACCGGGCGGCCCCGCTCCGGAAATTGCGCCCCCGCTCCCGCTGGTCGAAGGGCATCGCTGCGGGCGGCCTCAGCATCGGTGTGGCCGCGGGCGCGTTCAGCGGCGTGGCCGCTGCCAGCTCCGACGCCCTCCCCGGTGACTCGCTGTACGGGCTGAAGCGCGGCATGGAGGACCTCAAGCTCAACCTGGCGGACGACGACGCCGACCGCGGCCGGATCTACCTCGACCAGGCCTCCACCCGGCTCAGCGAGGCCCGCCGCCTCATGGAGCGCGGCCGGGCCGGCGACCTCGACCACGAGCAGCTCAGCGAGGTCCGCCGCGCCCTGAGCGGTATGCAGCACGACGTGTCCGAAGGCCACCGCCTCCTCCACGCCGCGTACGCCAAGGACGGCTCGCTCGGCCCCATGGCCGCCCTGTCGTCGTTCGCCTCGGCACACCGCGAAAGCTGGAGCAGGCTGCGCGACAAGCTGCCCGCCCAGCTCACCGACGTCGGAGATCAGGTCACCTCCGTCTTCGTCGCCATAGACCAAGAGGTCGAGCCGCTGCGCTCGATGCTCCCCGCGCCCAAGACCAGAACCCACGGGCGTACGGACACGACGCACCACGGCGAGACGAGCCACACGTCCCGCCCGGCCCCGGCGCCCTCGTCCCCGGCGCACGGCACGGCGAGCGGCGGCGGCACCAAGTCGCAGCAGCCCACCACCCCGGGCACCAAACCCAACGAGGGCCTGCTCGGCGGCAACACCGGCGGCCTGCTCGACCCGCCCGCCAAGAGCACCCCGCCGACCTCCGGCACCACCCCGGCCAAACCGCCGGTCCCGGACGTCACCCTGCCCCCGCTGCTGCCCGGCCTGCTCCCGGGCCTGGGCATCGACGGCGAGGAAGCGAAGTAGCTCCACCGGACACGGGTGTGGGGCGCGCCTTCACACGAAGGCGCGCCCCACACCCGTAAATCCCCCACCCGTGAAAAGGTCTGACCCGCGGCTAGAAGAACACCGACCGCCGCTGCACCAGCAGCTTGTAGAGCGTGTGCTGGATCTGCTCCCGCACCTGGTCCGTCAGGTTGAACATCAGCATCGGGTCCTCCGCCGCCTCCGGCGGATAGCCGTCCGTCGGGATCGGCTCACCGAACTGGATCGTCCACTTCGTCGGCAGCGGCACCAGACCGGCCGGCCCCAGCCACGGGAACGTGGGCGTGATCGGGAAGTACGGGAAGCCCAGCAGCCGGGCCAGCGTCTTGGCGTTGCCGATCATCGGGTAGATCTCCTCGGCCCCGACGATCGAGCACGGCACGATCGGCGTCCCGGTCCGCAGCGCGGTCGACACGAACCCGCCCCGCCCGAACCGCTGGAGCTTGTACCGCTCGCTGAACGGCTTGCCGATGCCCTTGAAGCCCTCCGGCATCACCCCGACGACCTCTCCGCGCTCCAGCAGCGCCTGGGCGTCCTCCGCGCAGGCCAGCGTGTGCCCGGCCTTGCGGGCCAGCTCGTTGACGACCGGCAGCATGAACACCAGGTCCGCCGCCAGCAGTCGCAGGTGCCGCTGCGCCGGATGGTGGTCGTGGACCGCCACCTGCATCATCAGCCCGTCCAGCGGCAGCGTCCCGGAGTGGTTGGCGACGACCAGCGCCCCGCCCTCGGCCGGGATGTTCTCGACGCCCTTCACCTCCACCCGGAAGTACTTCTCGTGGAAGGGGCGGAGCAGCGACATCAGGACCTGGTCGGTGAGCTCCTCGTCGTAGCCGAACTCGTCGACCTCGTACTCACCGGTGATCCGCCGCCGCAGGAACGCGAGGCCGCCCGCGATCCTGCGGTCCCAGTGAGCACCGGGCCGCTCGCGCACCCCCTCACCGTCCGGCCGCTGCGGCGCGACGGCCTCAGCGGCCTCCTGCGGGCCCTGGCCGCCCTGCGGGCCCTGGGAGACGGCCTGCTGGCCCGGCAGAGCGCTCACCGGGGCCGCAGGCGCGTCCGGGGCCGCGCCCCGCGGGCCGCCGGAGCGGCGGCGGGCCGGGCGCTGCGCGCCACCGCGCGAGCGGTCGTCGTCGAACGGAATGACCTTGGCGTCCGCCATCGTGCTCGATCTCCTCATTCCGCGCCGGGAGTGGACAAGGGGGAAGTCGTCGCGGTGCCGCCGGCGAACGGCCGGAAGGGCAGCGCCGCCACCCCGTCCACGGCCTTCGCCAGCGCGTCCGGCGGCAGCAGCCCGGGACCCCGGCTGCGCGCGAAGTCGGCGAACGTCTCCGCCGTCGAGTACTTCGGCTCGAACCCCAGGGTCTCCCGCATCTGCGCGGTGCTCACCACCCTGCCGTGGGTGAGCAGTCGGATCTGCTCCGGCGAGAAGTCGCTGACGCCCACCGAGCGCAGCGCCGAACCCACCCAGCGCACCGCCGGGAGCAGCACCGGCACGGTCGGCCTGCCCAGCCGCCGCGAGCACTGCGAGAGCAGCAGCACGCCGTCGCCGGCCACGTTGAAGGTGCCGCTGTTGAGCGTCCCCCGCCGGGGCTCGTGCGAGGCGATGCGCAGGACCTCGATGACGTCGTCCTCGTGGACGAACTGGAGCCGCGGGTCGTAGCCGAGGACGGTCGGCAGCACCGGCAGCGAGAAGTACTCCGCGAGCGGCGAATCCGCCCCCGGCCCCAGGATGTTCGCGAACCGCAGCACGCACACCGCCACGTCCGGCCGGCGCCGGGCGAAGCCGCGCACATACCCCTCGACCTCGACGGCGTCCTTCGCGAAGCCACCGCTGGGCAGCGACTTCGGCATCGTCGTCTCGGTGAAGACGGCCGGATCGCGCGGCGCCGACCCGTACACGCTGGTGCTCGACTTCACCACCAGCCGCCGCACCGACGGCGACTTCTGGCAGGCGCCGAGCAGCTGCATGGTGCCGATGACGTTCGTCTCCTTCACGGACGTCCGCCCGCCGGCCCCCAGCGGTGTGCCGGTGACATCCATGTGCACAACGGTGTCCACGGCGTGCTCGGCCAGCACGCGCGCGATGGCGGGCTGCCGTATGTCCGCCCGTACGAAATCGGCTCCGCCGAGATGGTGGCCGGGCGGCACGGCGTCCACGCCGATCACCCGGTCCACCTCCGGATCACGCTGGATGCGCCGTACGAGACGGCCTCCGAGCTGCCGGGCCACTCCGGTGACGAGCACGACCTTCCCCAAGATCAGCGCCTTCCTTTGGCCTGAGTTGCACCCTGGGCGCCACCGTAGCGGCTGAATGTCGCGAGGGGACGACCGCGTACGCGCGCGTGGCCGGGACAGCTCCGCCCGAGGGCCGCCGAAAGGGGCCCGGCACGGGCGTCCGACCGGCCGAGAAGGAGGGCGGGCACACCGCCGCCGAACGCACCACAGCCCTCCCACCAGGACGGCGGAAGGGCTGCGGGTTCACGTACAGCTGTCGCTTACTTCTTGTTGCGACGCTGAACGCGGGTGCGCTTGAGCAGCTTGCGGTGCTTCTTCTTAGCCATCCGCTTGCGCCGCTTCTTGATAACAGAGCCCACGACTACCCTCGCTCACTTCTCTTCACTCGGTGCGGGGCGTCTGGGCCCACACGACCTACGAGGGGCTAGCCTACCCGCCCGAGCGGAGAGGTCGTAACCGAGGACTCCGTCAGGCTGTTTCCACCCCCACGAAGGACTCTCGGAGGTACTCCTGCACCGCCTGTTCGGGGACCCGGAAGGACCGTCCCACCCGGATCGCCGGCAGATGACCGCTGTGCACCAAGCGGTACACGGTCATCTTGGACACGCGCATCACCGCGGCGACTTCCGCCACGGTCAGGAACACGACCTCGTTCAGAGGCCTCTGATCAGCAGCCATGACCCACCTGTACCTTCCGCACCCGACGCGCACCGGCTTCCCCTCCGGTGACTCTTCGTCGCTGTGCGCTCACTCCCCAGACTAGGGGCGGGTGGTGCGAGTGGGGAAGAGGAGCTGCGAACGGCCGCCTACCGTGACAGACACGCCCGATTGAGTACATAGCGAGTAAGCGGCCGGTAGTAATCAGACCGCACAGCGTCATCAAGCGGAACGACTACGGACACGCGCCCCTCGGCCTCTCCGACGAACAGCGCGGGATCGTCCGTATCGGCCAGGCCGACCGCCTCAATACCCAGCTGACCTGCTCCGCAGACCCATCCGTGATCTCCCACGACGAGGTCCGGCAGCCGCCCTCGGAGGGTCGCGGCGGCCCCCAGAGCGACCCGTACGGGCAGCGGGGAGTGGGTATGTGCGCCGGTCGCACTCCCGGCGCCTCGCGCGCCGGGTTCCCGCACCAGCGCGACTCCCCGTACGTAGTCAAGGTTGTACGTGCGTACCCCGAACCGGGTCGTTATGTCGACACATCTCCCCTGCGCGGGGGTGAGGACATCACATCCGACCGCCGACAAAGCGTCCGCGAGAGCGGCGTAGAAGGCCAGCAGCCGGTGCGGGTGCCCGGTTCCGAAGAGTACGGCTCCGCGCCGCACGGCCACGTGATGGATACGGGCGGCCAGCGCGTCGAGCCCGGCGAGGGTCCGCTCCGGGTCGATCACATCGGGCCCCGACACGTGCGCCGGGTCCGGGCTCACCCCGCACTTGTCCGCCATCAGCCGCAGTAAGTCCCGCTCGCCCCACCCCCAGGCGGGATCGAGCCCGAGCGTGACGCGCGGATCCCGGGCGGCGAACAACCGATAACTGCGCAGACTCTCCTCCCGCGAGGTGGCCACGGTCCCGGCCAACCGAGCGGCCAACAGATGCGCCCGCAGCGCCCCGGTACTCAACACCCCCCGATGCTCCCGCAAGGACCGCCACGGCGGACCAAAACGACCGGGAGAACGCACAGTTGGCGTAACCGACCGGCGCCCGCAGACCCCACCTCACAGGCGCGCGAGGAACCCACCACAACCCGCAGACAAACACCGGGCCCCTTCAGGGGCGCGGGGAACTGCGCGAGCAACCCACCACAACCCGCAGACAAMCACCGGGCCCACAAGGGGCGCGGGGAACTGCGCGACCAGCCCCCCACCGCCCCGCAGGTCACCACTGACCGAGGCACAGGGGCCGCAGGCCCAAGCCCAGGGGGCCCGGGGGCGCAACCCCCGGCAGACCACCGGAGACCACCGGCAGACCACCGCACCCCACACCCCC
>NZ_JBJHPC010000470.1:0-5643 GCF_045257485.1 Streptomyces sp. YS-3
GGGTGGCGCGGCCGGCTGCCCACGTACGGCGGGAAGTCGCGCGGCGGGTGGTCGGCGTCCCGCACGGCGGCCCGGACCTCGGCGGCTCCGGTGGCGATGACATGCTGATCGAGACCGTCGGGCGCCGTGCCGTGGTGCTGACGAGATGTCATCCGTACCTCTTTCAGGCCGTTTTGAGCGCGTGCGGCTCCTTCAGCTCCGTCCGCCTGGGCGGTGGTGTCACCCCCACCCGCTCGACCCACGTCGGCGCGCCCGCCAGGGACCGCGCCGCGTCGACCTCCATCAGCACAGCGCCCCCGGGGGCTCCCCGGGCCGGCCCGTCGCTCATCCGGTCACACACTCCCTGAGCCACTGCTGGAACATCTCGCGGTCGCGCGAGACTCGGTCCCACTCGCGGTAGTAGTCGTTGTCCCGCTCCGAGTACCCCGCCGCGTACGAGGGATGGGCGCCGCCCGGCACCCAGGCGACGGCGTCGACGACCCACCCGGGCAGCACCACGCCTCCCGGACGCGGGTCCAGCTCCTCGACCAGCTCCTCGACGGTGACGAGCACCCGGTCGGCCGCGAGGACCGCCTCCTTCTGCACCCCGGCGAGCCCCCAGAGCTGGACGTTGCCCTCCCGGTCGGCCTGCTGGGCGTGGATGACGGTGACATCCGGGTTGACCGCGGCGACCGCCGCCAGCTCCTGTCCGGTGTAGGTGCAGTCGATGGTTGACAGCGTTGTCGTACGCCGTCCCAGATCGCTGCCCCGGTAGCCGTTGAGGAGCGCGAACGGCAGCCTGGAGGCGCCCGCCGCATAGCGGTTGGCCATCCCCGCGTGGCTGTGCTCGTCCAGCTCCAACGGCCGCGGCCAGCCGTTCTCGACCGCGTCCCGGAAGCGGTGCAGCGAACCCACCCCAGGGTTGCCGCCCCAGGAGAACACCAGCTTCCTGGCCAGCCCCGCCCCGATGAGCTGGTCGTAGATCACGTCCGGGGTCATCCGCACCAGCGTGAGATCGGTGATGCCCTGCCGGATGACCTCGTGGGCCGCCGCGAACGGAATGAGGTGCGTGAAGCCCTCCATGGCGACCGTGTCCCCGTCGTGGATCAGGTCGGCCACCGCCTCGCGCAGCCCTCGGATCTCGGCCATTGCTTCCCCCCTGCCCTTCGCTTCCCCGTAGCGGTAGGGTCAGTGTTTGGTCAGTGCACTGAGTACCTACCGCTCCCGAAGCTAACGGGACGACTCGGACGGGTCAACACCCGACGGGCGCTGAACACTTGACCGTACGCGGTTGACCGAAAGCGCTCGCTACGAGCGGCAGCACGAGAGGAACACGGCCGTGTCCGCAGTCGACTTGAGCAGCCACCCCGGGCATCTGGCCCGGCGTCTCCAGCAGGTTCACCACCTGCTGTGGAACACGATGGTCTCCGAGCAGACCACCTCCCCGCAGTTCGCCGTCCTCAACACCCTGGTCGCGGCACCGGGGCTGGACCAGCGGACCGTCGGCGAGCGCGTGGGCCTGGACCGGTCGACCATCGCCGAAGTCGTCAGCAGGCTCACCCGGCGCGGTCTGCTGCGCAAGACGCGCGACCCGCGCGACGGCCGGCGCTCGCGGCTCGCCGTCACCGAGGAGGGCCGCGCGGTGCACCGCGAACTCACCGTCCGCACGGGCCGGATGAACGAGGTCTTCCTCGCCCCGCTGGACCCCGCCGAGCAGGGCGTCTTCCTCGATCTGCTGCGCCGGGTCGCGGACGCGGCGGAGGGTCTGGGCCGCAGGGCCGAGGAGGTGCGGGAGGCGGAGGCGAGCTGACCCGGTCGTGACCGGTCAGCGGTCGCCGAGGGGTTCCTGGTCCTCGCGCCGACGCGGCGGCTCCTCGGGGGCCGGACGTACGGGGCCGAACAGCACCGCCTTCGCGATGGCGGGCGCGAACAGCGCGGACACCGGCGCGCTCAGATACAGCACGTCGCGGAAGACCCGGCCGACCACCGGGTCACCGGGCGCACGGGCCTCCACACGCCCGAGATACCACCCGGAGACCCGGTCGGCGAGGGTGCCGCGCGCCGCGCTGCCCGTCGCGGTCGGCATGTTCTTGTCCGACCCGGCCGAGATGTCCCAGGCCTGCCGCGAGGCGTCCAGCATCGCCTTCTGTACGCGCCGGGTCGTCGGCGTACGACGGGGGTCGGCCAGCGCGTCCCGCAGGGCCACGGCGCAGAGGGCGGCGACCGTCATGCCCTGCCCGTAGATCGGGTTGAAGACGCACTGGGCGTCACCCGTGACCAGGAACCCGGCGGGGCGCCTGCCCGGACGGTCGTAGCGGCGGCGGACGTTCGCGGTCGTGCGGTAGGCGAGCGCGGGCGAGTCGGCCTTGGCCGCGTCCAGCCACTCGCGGGTGATCGGATGCGGCAGCCGCTCGGCGAAGTCGGTGAACCCCCGGTCGTCCAGCGGGGGTTCGGCGCCGCGCAGCCCCGACAGGGTGACCATCCACCGGCCGCCCTCCGCGGGCAGGACCACCGCGCCGTACGTCTGGCCCGGGTTGGGCACGATGAAGTGGGGCTCCGCGCCGCTGTCCTCGCCCGTGCGGTAGACCCGGGTGGCGTAGGCGAGCCCGGTCTCCAGGGTCTCCTCGACGGCCGGTTCGGCGCCGATGGCGGTCAGCCAGTCGCCGGCCCGGCTGCCCCGCCCCGAGGCGTCGACGACGAGGTCCGCGGCGAGCGGCTGCGGCTCCCGGCCCACGGCGACGGCCGCCGCGCCCCGCTCGCGCAGCAGCACCCCGCGCACCCGCGAGGCGTCACCGACCAGACCCACGGTCTCGGTGCCCTCGACGAGTTCGATCCGCGGATTGGCCAGCACCCTGCGGCGCACCAGCCACTCCAGCAGGGGCCGTGTCGGACAGATGAAGAACGCGGTCTCCTCGGTGCGGCGGAACCAGCGGCCTCCCTGCCACTGCGCGATGTCGCTGGGCGCGCCGACGCGGGGTGCGCCGAGCGCCATCAGCTCCTCGCAGAAGCCCGGCAGCAGCGCGTCGTACGCGGCCTGGCCGCCCGCGATCAGCACATGGGTGTGACGGCTCTGGGGTACCCCGCCGCGCGGCTCCGGCCCGTCGGGCAGCCGGTCGCGCTCGACGATCGTGACCCGTTCGGCGTGCTCCGCGAGCACATGGGCCGCGAGCAGCCCCGCCAGGCTCCCCCCGACGACGACGGCGTGCCTTCCCCCGCTCCGGGGCGTGCCCGTCCCGTTCACCGTCTCCAGCAACGTACTTCCCCTGTCCGCCGTGGTCCGTGGCCGACCAGTATGGCGTGCCATCCCTCCCCAGAACCGGCGAAGTCACCCGATGTGGCCCGATCCGACCCCTCGTTCGGCGAAGGCGGCTCCGGGTACGCGGACCGGGCCGCCCCCCGCGGGGACGGCCCGGCCGTACGCGTCCGATCGCTCAGACGGTCAGGATCGCCGGGTCGCTGACGCCCGCCGCCCCGGTCTCCACATGTCCGGCGAACCGCCGCAGGAACACCGGACTGGCACTGGACACCACCGACACGTCGTACCAGCGCCTGCTCGCCGTCAGGTCGACCGTGTACGTGACGGTCGCGCCCGGCCGGACGGTCAGCGCCTGGGAGGCGCCGCCGTACCCGTTGGTGACCGTCAGGCGCGCGCTGGTCGTGCCCGCGTTGGTCAGCGTCAGGTCGAGGTTGCCGGTGACGGCGTTGTGCCGGGCCCGCACCTCGGGACCGGTGGCCTTGCCTGGGTTGCGGAAGGTGCGCAGGAACCCGTTGGGCCCGAAGACCGTGAGGTCGGTGGTGCCCTTGGAGTACGCGGTGTTCCAGGTGTCGATGAGAGTCTTGCCCGCCTCGGTGGTGTAGGTCCACGGCCCGTCGGTGCGGTTCGGGGAGGTCACCAGGAACTGGGCACCGGCCGAGGCGCCCCCGCCGAAGGTCAGCGTGAACCTGCCCGTGGCGGCGTTGGCCGAGCCGTCCACGTACGGCGTGTACCGCAGCGGCCGGGTCCTGCGCGAGCCCCGCTCCTGCCTGGGCACACTGCCGGTCGTGGGCGGCACCGGCACGTAGTCCGGGTGCCGGTCGCGGTCCGGCGGCGCATAGGCGGCGGTGGAGGGCAGCGCGGCGGGCGCGGTGTCGGACTTGGCGAAGTCGAACGCCGAGGTCAGGTCGCCGCAGATGGCCCGCCGCCAGGGCGAGATGTTGGGCTCCTGGACACCGAAGCGGCGCTCCATGAAGCGGATGATCGAGGTGTGGTCGAAGGTCTCGGAGCAGCTGTAGCCGCCGGTGGACCAGGGCGAGACGACGAGCATCGGGACGCGCTGGCCGAGCCCGTAGGCGCCCGCCGCGTAGGTGAGGCCACCGGTGTAGTAGTCGGCCGAGGTCGAGACCGTGGAGAGGCCCTGGTTGGCCGAGGAGGGCGGGAACGGCGGCACGACGTGGTCGAAGAAACCGTCGTTCTCGTCGTACGTGATGAACAGCGCGGTCTTCGCCCACACATCCGGGTCGGAGGTGAGCGCGTCGAGCACCTGCGAGATGTACCAGGCGCCGTAGTTCGCGGGCCAGTTGGGGTGCTCGGTGAACGCCTCGGGCGCGGCGATCCAGGAGATCTGCGGCAGCTTCCCGCCCTGCACATCGGCCTTGAGGATGTCGAAGAAGCCCTGCCCGGCCTTGGCGTTGGTGCCGGTGCGGGCCTTCTCGTACAGCGCGTCGCCCGGCTTGGCGTTGCGATAGCTGTTGAAGTACAGCAGGGAGTTGTCGCCGTAGTTGCCGCGGTAGGCGTCGTTGATCCAGCCCCAGCCGCCGGCGGCGTCCAGGCCGTCGCCGATGTCCTGGTAGATCTTCCAGGACACCCCGGCCTTCTCCAGGCGCTCGGGGTAGGTCGTCCAGCCGTACCCCTTCTCGTCGTTGCCCAGCACGGGCCCGCCGCCGGTGCCGTCGTTGCCGGTGTACCCGGTCCACATGTAGTAGCGGTTCGGGTCGGTGGAGCCGATGAACGAGCAGTGGTACGCGTCGCAGATGGTGAAGGCGTCGGCGAGCGCGTAGTGGAACGGGATGTCCTCACGGGTGAGGTACGCCATCGTGGTGGACGTCTTGGCGGGCACCCACTGGTCGTACTTGCCGTTGTTGAACGCCTTGTGGCCGCCGGCCCAGTCGTGGTTGAGGTCCTGGATGAACTGGAGGCCGAGGTTGTCGGCCTTGGGCCGGAAGGGCAGTACCTCCTTGCCACCGCTCTCCTGGTGCCAGACCGACTTGCCGCTGGGGAGCGTGACCGGCCTCGGGTCGCCGAAGCCGCGGACGCCCTTGAGCGAGCCGAAGTAGTGGTCGAAGGAACGATTCTCCTGCATCAGGACGACGATGTGCTCCACGTCCTGGATGCTGCCGGTGCTGCCCTGCGCCGGGATGGCGGCGGCGCGGGCGATGCTGTCGGACAGCATCGTGAGGGCCGCGGTGCCGCCGGCGAGCTGCATGAACCGGCGCCGATTGAGTTCAGCCATGAGTGAGGTGACCTCTGCAAGGGTGTGGGGACGGAAGCGACTCGGAGTGGAGTGTTCCAAGAACAGCGAGGAATACGGAAGACCCGGTGGCGGATCCGTGTCCGGCGGCGGTACGCGAGACGAACAGGACCCCGCCGCGGGGCGACGGGGTCCTTGGTGCGGGGCGCTGCGGGGT
>NZ_JBJHPC010000048.1:0-23240 GCF_045257485.1 Streptomyces sp. YS-3
CCCTCACACCGGAGCCACCCCCTCATGCCCGATCGCCGCTTCACGGCAGTGACCGCCACCCTCACCGGCCTGCTCCTCCTGGGCTCAGCGGCCACGGCACACGCCCACGGCGACACCATCCATCTGACCGTCACGGGCGTGTCCGCCGGCCACCCCGTCACCAAGGCGACCTGGGAGGACGACGGTCACCCCGTCAGCGAGAAAGTCGCCGGCACCCTCACCGCCACCTCGGCCGACGGCACCAGCGTCGGGCCCTGGCGGTTCGTACCGGTAGCCGGTGAGCCCGGAACGTTCACCACCGCCGAGGCTCTGCCCGCCGGTCACTGGACCATCACGGCACAGACAGCCTTCCCGGCGCTCGGCCGCGGCGAGTCCCAGGCCGAGGTGGCGCCCGCGCCGGTCGCCGCGTCGCCCACCGCCCCGTCGCCCACCGCGCCGGCGGCGGCAGCACCTCAGGCGGCAACACGTCCGGCGGCAGCCGCTCGTACCGAATCCGACGGCGGACCGGGTGTAGGCACCCCGCTGGCCATCGGCGGCGCCGCTCTGTTGGTCGCCATCGGTGGCCTCGCCACATTCCGACTGCGACGCCGCCGGAACCGCCCTTCCTGATCAGGACGACCGCCTTGATCAAGACAAAGGAACCCCCCCCATGCACAGATTCCGCAGGACTCCCCGCATACCCGCTCATACGCCGACCGGCAGGCCGGCCCGCAGAAGGACACTCGCGTCCACAGTGGCCGCCGCCCTCTCCGCCGGTCTCCTGCTGGCCGTCGCCCCCCAGGCCCAGGCCACCGTCACCGGCACGGTCGTCGGCGGGCAGGGGAACTTCGCCACCATCAACCAGCGTTCTCTGCCCACCCTGTCCTCCAACGTCACCGGCAGCTCCGCGGTCGGCGACCACATCCCGATGGTCTGCCGGACCACCGGCGACGCCGTGGAGAACAACTCGCGCTGGATCTGGTCCGGCGCGTACTACCTCGCTGACGCGTTCATCAGCGAGGACACCGGCAGCCTGCCGGCCTGCGGCTCCACCCGGCCCGCCAGCTGGACGGTCCTCAACATCGGTATGCAGAAGCAGGTCCAGAACCAGTGGTGTTGGGACGCCTCCGGCCTGACCATCGCCAACTACTGGGGATACACCGGCTACACCCAGTACGACTTCTGCCGACTGGCCGCCCAGAACAGCTGGCTGGACTGCAACAACCAGCCCGCCACGCTCGGCGACATGGCCAATGCCCTCAAGAACATGGGCTTCCGCAACAGCGGCACCGACCTGTACCGCAGCGCGTCCTTCAGCGAGACCCAGACCGAGATCGCGAACGGGCGCCCGTTCGCCGTCCGCATCGGCTGGACCTCCGGCGGCGGCCACATGAACGTCATCTACGGCTACGACAGCACCAGCAACATGGTGGCAGTCGGCGACCCCTGGCCCAGCACCCAGACCTACACCTGGTGGAACTACTCCACCTACGCCGGAAACAACTCCTTCCGGTGGACCCACACGCGCACCGGCATCCACGGCTAGGGGACCCACCATGCACCGTACAACCACACGCACCGCCATCCTGCTCGCCGCCGCTGCCGCCACCCTGTGCGCGGGCGCTCCCGCGCAAGCCGCCGACCACCCCGCCGCACCCGCCGCGACCGACTACACCGCCGCTCAGCAGGTGCTGCGCTCCGGCCAGGTCCACGACACCGTCTCCCGCTTCCTGACGGCCGCCGAGCGTCGTACGCCGGCCGCCGGCGCGGACGGCGGCGCGGACGGCGGCACCGCCGGCAGCCCGCGCGGCCTCGTCCAAGCCCCCACCACCACACCCGGTTTCGACCTCAAGAAGCCCGTGCCGCTCTACGAACTCGCACCCGAGTTCGTCACCGGCAAGACCAAGCCGACCGCCGCCTCGGCTCTGCGGCTCTCCTACCTCGTCTCCCGTGTCTCCGCGGCCAACGGCCACCAGGCCGCCGTCCTGCTCTCCCCGAAACAGGGCGGCCACGCCTGGGAGCTGGCGGGCATCCGCGACGGCGACGCGGACGTCAGCACCGCCGAGCGCGGCACCGATCAGGCACAGACCTTCATGGAACCTCAGATCCACGCCTGGTACCGGGTGACCAGCAACGGCACCGTCGAGCCGCTCAACAAGGAGGCCGGCGTGGCCCTCCAAGGCAAGCCGCACGTCACCCTCAAGGCCTACCAGCAACTCGTTGCCAAGCGCTACAGCGACAAGCTCCCGGGCTCGGCCTACGACCGCAAGGGCCTCGCCGGCGGTTACGCCCCTGCCGAAGACCGGCCCACCACCGCCACCACTACGACGGCCGCTGCCGCCGGTTCCTCCCGTCCCTGGCTGCCTGCCGCCTCCGGTGCGGTAGCCCTGTCGGCGGCAGGCGGAGGGCTCCTGCACCTGCGCCGCCGACGTCGCTCCTGACGTACAGCACCGCCGGGACGAGCTCCCGGTCAGGGCGCAGCGGGTAAGGCGCCGGGCTCGGCCAGGGCGAGTGCCGCCGCCCCGATGAGCCCGGCGTCTGTCCCGAGCAGCGCCGGGACGAGCGTGAGGCGGGCCGCGAACGACAGGGCCGCGTACGTGGCGAGGTGACGTTGGAGAGGAGTGAAGGTGAGGGACTGTTGAGGGGTGGTCGGTTACGCGAACAGTGCCTGGATGGTTTCGGCGGCCGTCTCGCGCAGCCAGGCGTGGGCGAGGTCGTCGTCGTAGCGCTGATGCCACAGCAGGTACAGGGGGACGTCGGGAAACGGGAGTGGCAGCGGCAGTGTGACCAGACCGAGCTGGTCCCGGGCCGCGCGGGTGACCGCGTCCGGAAGGGTGACGACCAGGTCGGTGCCGAGCGCGAGTTGCAGTGCGAATGCGGCGGTGGGCCCGGCGGCGACGACACGGCGTTCGTGGCCGTGCGTGGTCAGGGCGTCATCGATCGGGTCGTGCAGCCGTCCGCGCCGTGAGACGGTGAGGTGTTCGGCGGAGGTGTAGCGTTCAAGGCTCAGCGGGCCTTCGGTGAGCGGGTGGCCCGGGCGTACCGCGACGACCAACCGGTCCTTGCCGACGAGGCGGTGGCGGATGTCGGCGAGCGTCGGTCGACTGGAGCTCGATTCGAGGTCGACCTCGCCCCGGCGCAGGTCGGGGGTGTCCGTGCCGGGTTCGGCGGGCAGGCGCAGCCGGACGCCGGGGGCCTGACGGTGGACCGCCCTGATCAGGGCGGTACCGCAAGCAGCGGTCAAAGCGTCGTGCCAGCGCACGGTGAACACCCGCTCCAAGCCTGCCAGATCGAGTTCCTGCTGCGCGGACATCAGTCGGTGGGCCTGCTGCACGAGGGCGTGGACCTGTGCGCGCATGGCCAGCGCGCGGGTGGTGGGGACCATGCTGCGGCCGGTGCGGACCAGAATCTGGTCACCGGTGGCCTTGCGGATGCGGCCCAGGGAACGGCTCATCGCCGGAGCGGTGACATGGAGACGGGCCGCGGCACCGGCGACACTGCCCTCTTCCAGCAGGGCGTCCAGGGCCGTGAGCAGATTCAGATCCAGTTGCATGAGAGTAACTCTACGAGTAAATAGCATGCACTTGTCGTTAGTTGTCGAGGCGCCTACCTTCGAAGTGCGGGGCGGGACAAGCCGCCTCGCATCTACCGAACCCAAGGAAGCCCCGCCATGAGCACAGCCATGCCTTTCGACGCCGACACGACGCTCCTGTCCGACGTGACCGAGGCGGTGAAGACCGCCGGCCGCACGCTGCGCGACCGCTACACCTCGCACACCCGAGGCGTGAGCCTGGACGAGATCGTCGGCGAGATCCACGCCAACGACGACGCGGTACTGGACGTGCTGCGGGAACCGCTGCTGCGGGCCCGGCGAGGATCGCAGTGGGCAGAGGACGAGCTGGCCGGCGGAGCTCTCCCGCCGGGGGAGTGGTGGATCGTCGACCCCGCCGAGGGCAACATCAACCACGTCCACGCCATGGAGGACTGGGCCGTCACCGCCACGTTGGTCCGCGACAACCAGCCGGTACTCACCGTCGTCCACCTGCCGCTGACCGGAGACACCTACACCGCCGTCGCCGGCGGCGGTGCCCGCCTCAACGACCGGCCGCTGAAGGTGTCCGCCAAGACCGACCTGGGCGCCGCCCTCATCGGTACCGGCCAGGCCAAACCCGGCGAGGACGAGCGCACGTACCGGCGGATCGGTGACTCCGTCACCGCCATGATGATCAACGGCCTGGTCGTACGCGTGTCGGTGCCCGCCACGATGCAGCTCATTCATGTCGCCGCCGGTCGCATGGACGCGTTCTGGCAGTTCTCCGATGTCCGCTCCGGCCTGGTCGCCGGCGCCCTGCTGGTCTCCGAGGCCGGAGGCACCGTCACCGACCTGGCGGGCGAACCCTGGAGTACGGGCAGCCGCGACTTCCTGGCCGCCGCCCCCGGCATCCACGGCGCCGCCCTCAAGGTCCTGTCGCCGATCGCCTGACCACGAAACGGCCCGTCGTTCCTGCCCGTCCCACCCACACAGCAAGGACCACAACCTCATGACCACCATCGGCATCCTGGGTGCCGGCCGCGTCGGCGCCAACCTCGCCGGCAAGTTCGCCGCCACCGGACACCACGTCATCCTCGGCCGCCGCAGCCCGACCGAAGAGCCCGCAGCGGCGGCCGAAGGCACGGACCCCCGCGTCTCCTTCGCCGACCAGCGCACCACCGCCCGCACCGCGGACATCGTGATCAACGCGACGCCGGGCGACACGGCCCTGGACTTTCTGACCGGCCTGCGAAGCGAACTCGCCGGCAAGATCCTCATCGACGTCTCCAACGCCACCCGCGACGCCGCTGACGGCCTGCCCGGCGACCTGTGCTACCCCGGCAGCAGTCTCGCGGAGCAACTCCAGGCCGCCCTTCCCGACACGCACGTGGTCAAGACCCTCAACACCATGCTGTTCATGGTCATGACCGCCCCTGACACCCTGGGCACCCCACCGACCGTCTATGTCTCGGGAAACGACGAACACGCGAAGAAGACCGTCACCGGCCTGCTTGGCGACCTGGGCTGGCGGCCCACATGGATCGAAGACCTCGGCGACATCACCACAGCCCGCGCCACCGAGGCGATGATCCTCGTGGTCCCCCACATCCTGCGCCGACACGGCTTCCAGCCCTTCGCCGTCTCGCTGGCCCGCTGACGGTGGGGGGAGATCCGCCGGGTTTTCGATCGCCGGTGACCGCGCCCGTACGGGGGTGAGTGACGGGCCCGCCAGGGCGACCTGAACTGGCTGAGTCCTGCTGATCACCGCGGTTGAGCCCCTACCGTGGCCCCGAGAACCGGCAGACGCGTGCGGACTTCGGGAGGCACCCATGGGCATCACACCCGTAACGGGCAAGCACCGCTCGCCGATCGCTGATCGCGTGGCCGACGCAGATCCGGACGCCGACTTCCACCTCGGGATCGCGGTTACCCACGTCGCCTACGAGTGGGACACCAGCGGGCAGCACGCACCCGTGCGGCTGCGGCTGGCCCACGCCGACCAGGAGTCGGTGGCCGCCATCGACTACGACGGCAAGGACGCGTCCCGGTTCACGGCCCGCCAGTGGGGCCCGAAACGCCTGTGGGACGCTGCGGAGGCCGCCTACGCCCGATGGGAACTCCTCGGACGTCCGGGCGTCAGCGAGCACACCCTGACCATCACACCCGAGGGCGAGCACGTCGTACACGTCCACGACGGCCAGACACCGGTCCTGCCGCGCCTCAGCCGCTGAGCGGCGGGCGCGCGCTGCACCCGGCGGAGGAGGTGAGCCCAGGGGGACGGCAGGTGGCGACACCGCGATGCGCACCGCAGCGTCGAACGCGGAGGACCGCCGTAGCGGACCGGGCCGCCTGCGCCGGTCACTGTGAACAGTACTGAGGCCCTCCGAGCCTAGAAGTAGGAGGCCAGCAGGGCGCGGCCATCGTGATGGACTCTGGCCGGAGCCGGAGCCGGAGCCGGAGCCGGAGCCGGAGCCGGAGCCGGAGCCGGAGCCGGAGCCGGAGCCGGAGCCGGAGCCGGGGCCGGAGCCGGGCGCCGTGTCGGCCTGTCTGCGCGGGGAGGAGGGGACTACACAGGGCGCAAAGTGGGGACATATGCAGGGATGCGGCGTGCTGCGTCGCAAGCGGGGGAGAGGGGAGTGGCGTTGGGTCCCACACTCAGTACTGATAGCCAGACAGGGCGACGCGCCTTCGCTCTGCGCGGGCTCGGCGTGCTGGCCGGCCTTGTCATCGCAGGGACGAGCGGCAGAGCTGCGTACGCGGCGCAGGACGAGTCGGCGAGGGCTGTACGCCCTCGCGCCGACGACGGGCAATGGCGTTTCTGTGAGCGCTGCTACGGGATGATCCACCTGTATTTCGGACAGGGCGTCAGCCGCTGTCCCGGCGCCAGTGACGGCCACTACCTGGCTGGATACACCTTCCATCTTCCCTACGACGTGCCGGAGACACCGAGCGCACAGGCCAACTGGCGCTCCTGTGAACGCTGCTACGGACTCTTCTACTTCGGCTACCCGGGAGGCGGCTGGTGCCCGGCCGGGGGCTCCCACTTGGCGAAGGGTTCCAACTACGTCTTCCCCCACGACGTGGTCGAGACTCCCACGAGCCAGGCGTACTGGCGGTTCTGCACCAAATGCTACGGACTCTTCTACTGGGGCTACCCCACCAAGGGTCACTGCCCAGCCGGCGGCGCCCACGAAGCTGCGGGGTACAACTTCGTCATCCCCCACTACTGATGGCGCTCAAGGCTACTTCTGGAACACCAGGCCTCGGCAGTCTCCGTCGCGATCATGCAGGGTGCGGGGCCGGGGCCGGGTCGTCGTGAGAACAGTACGGCTCGACCGGAGCCAGGAGCGCGTGGTCCTCGTCTCGACGGCCTCGCCGCGGTGAGGGACGCCGCCCGCGGCCTTTGGGCCGGGCCGCCCAGCCGTTGGAGGCCCGAGCTTCACGCCGGAAGTCCTGGAGACCCTCCTCGCTGACCCGCGCACCGCAGAGGGCGCTGCGGCCGACCCTTCTCTCTCCGCCCCCACATGCACGCGCTCCTCGACCGCTGCCTGAACGGCGCCGCCACCTGGGCACCCGTTTTGTGGCCGGTTTGCGCGATGTTGTCTGGAGGGATCTTGCATAGGGTTGGTCTTCTTGATCGGGGACGGGGGAGCGATGGGCGCGTTGCTGGGATTTATCGTCGGACTCGGGGTCGTGGTCGGGGGGCTGGTGGCTGTGGTGGCCCGGCGCGGGCGGCGTGGCTCGTCCGAGCGTGCCGAGGGGATGCTGATCGAGCAGCAGGCGCGTCTTGAGGTAGAGCGGGTGCGCAGCGAGGTGTGGGCGCTGCACGCCCATGCAGGGATAACGGGGACCTTCGGCGCGAGCCGCCTCACCCGCCGCTGACGGCCCTCCTTCCAGGGGCGCGGTTCCTGCCCGGCCCTGTTCCCTCGGGTTGCTGCTGCGGGGGATGAACCCGCGCCCGTCCTCGGCCTGGGCTGCCCACGTCACTCCTCCCGATGCCGCGGATGCCAGCGGCCTCAGGACCACCTCAGCCCGGGCTCGCAGGGGTACTCAGATGCACCGGCACCATGGCGCACCCCTCGGCACATTCATCCACGAGCCGCTGCTGCTCGTTGCCGGAGGCCACTTGGCCCGCGCCCCGGCGGCACTGCTGCTGGCGCGCAAGGCCGGCACATGAGCGGCCCGGTGCTGCACCGCGGAAATGCCCGCGCAGGCGCTCCTCTTCTCCCTCCTCCGCGAAGGTCGCCCGCGTCACGAATCCGCGTCCGCGCTCACATCATTCCTGCCCGCGAAATCGGTACCGGAGTGCTGCTTGAGCCATATTCAAGTACCACTCAAGTAAGACTCTAGTAAGACTCAAGTGGTGAGGAAGTTATGTGCCCCGGCAGAGGTCATCACCGGGATTGCCGCAGAATGAGGCGAGGATGCAGACGCCGCCAATACCCCAACATGCCGCCGACAAACAAGAGTTGAGCGATGCATGCATGTTGACCTTACGTGGCCATGCCACATAGCATCACGCCGAAAGCTATTGGCTGAGAGGAGTGCAAGATGGCACAGACTTACACCCCAGCAATCGGCACCACTACTGAACCAGCCACCTATGAATCCCTGGTCGAAGACGCGCTGCGTGAACTCGGCGCGGCCGAATCGGCCGAGGTGCTCGAACCGGTCGGGAGTGGCGAAGAAGGGCCCCTCATGGCCTGGTTCGTAGCCACCTGATCAATCCCTGTAAGGGCTCTTGAGGGTTCCAGCCGCGCCAGAATGCGCGGCTGGAACTCTCATTGAAACGATCACAGGCCAGGGGGAATTCGTCGTGAGCGTTGTGCAGTCGAGCCGCGAACTGCGGGATGGAGTCGATTCGCTCCTCGATCGGTACGTCGGCATATCCAACCGCGATCACTGCATCGTCGCCTTCTCCCCGGACAGCCGGGAAGCAGCCGCCTGGCTGATGGCCGGCTTGAAGCAGCGAAATGTCAGGACGCAGATCGTGGGCATGCGACCGCTCGTGGATTACGAGTTCGCCGGACGTCTGAACTCCGCCGTAGCGGAGGCCGACCCCGCCACCGGCCGGCTCATCATCTTCACTCTCGAACGCGACACCATGTCCCACTTCTCGCCCCTCCTCGATGTGTTGCAACGGTTCGGCGGTGACCGGTGCATGGTGGTACGTATCATCAGCGCGTCGCGCGAGTTCTTCGAGAAGGCCCTCAATCTCGGACCGGACGAACTCAGTGCGCGCAATGCCGCACTGCTGACGCGGCTGACCAAGGCGCGTACCGTGAGGGTCCGCACGCGAAGTGGCACCGACCTCCGCATCAGCCTCGACTCCGATCGATTCGAATGGATCAGCAATCGTGGCGTGTGGCGACCGGGCGGGTTCACTATTCTCCCGGCGGGTGAGATCGCCACGTATCCCGCCAGGATCGACGGCCGCCTGGTCGCGGACGGGGCGCTCAATTGCAACGTCATCACGCGAATCGACACCAGGCTGGCGGCTCACCCGTTGACGGTCGACATCGAAGATGGGCGTGCCACCGGGTTCACGTGCGCCGATGACGATGTCCGGGAGCTGGTCGAACTCTGCTTCAAGCAGCCGCACGGCACCCGAGTGGGCGAGCTGGGCTTCGGAACGAATGCGGGAATCGACCAGTTCATCTCGGCGAACTCCCATATCAATGAGCGGCGAGTCGGCGTACACATCGGATTCGGACAGCACAACCAGGACCGTTCCGTCGTCGGGTACGAGGAGAAGGTGCATCTCGACCTCATTACCGATGGTGCCGAGCTCTTTCTTGACGAGGAGCCAGTACCCATCGACCTCGACGACATCCAGCTGGTCGGGGACGAGCACCCGGCGCTGGTACGGGACGAGGACATCACGGGCGACTGCTGCGGGCTCGGCTACGGCCAGCTGACCGATCCCGCTACGGCGGCTCCGATCGGCTGACCATGCCTATCCTGAGCAAAGCGCCTGCCGCGCGCATGGCCGACGGAGCCATGGGACTGCGCGACTTCCGGTTCCTCTGGGCCGGGCAAGCGGTCAGTGCCGTGGGAGACCAGCTTTTCACCATAGCCGTGTCTCTCCGGGTGATCGAGGTCGGTGGTGATGCCAGCGATGTCGGGCTGGTGATCGGCGGCCGAATGCTCGCGATGGTCCTGTTCGTGCTCGTCGGCGGGGTCTGGGCGGACCGTGTGCCCCGGCGAAGGGCGATGATCCTCGCTGATGGATTCCGGCTGGTGGCCATCACTGTGGTCGTGCTGGGAGCGTTCGACACGGCCACACTTCCGCTCGCCGCCATGACCTTCCTCGTGGGCAGCGGCGAGGCGTTCTTCCGCCCCGCGTACGGCGGTCTTGTGCCTTCGGTCGTTCCCGAAGAACGGCTGCTCAGCGCGAACGTATGGCGGGGCGGCATGGAGAGCGCCGCGGCCGTGCTGGGGCCGGCTCTTGGCGGGCTTCTGGTGGCCACCGCCGGTACCCGGTGGGCCTTCGCCATCAACGCGGCGACGTTCGCGGTCAGCCTGGGGTGCGTACTTGCGGTCACCGAACCCCCGATGCAACGGCTGGGGCCCCGCTCCTCCATCATCCGCGAGAGCCGAGAAGGACTGGCCGCGGTGCGCCGCGTTCGCTGGACGTCCGCCGTGCTCGTCATGACCGCAGTGCAGACCATGCTCGTCGTAGCGCCCCATATGGTGTTGCTGCCAGTCATCACGCAGGAAAAGTTCGGGGGGCCTTCGGCCTACGGTCTGGTTCTCGCCGCGTTCAGCCTCAGCGGCCTTGTCGGCACGATCCTTGTCGGGCGGATTCAGTTGAGGCGTCCCGGAACGAGTGCGATCATCTTCAACGCGCTCTTCGCCACCGTTCCAATTGTCTTGCTCACCCCGTTCTCCTTGGGCTGGGTGATGGGCGGATACATGATCGCGGGATTCGCGATGATGCCCTTCAACACTCTTTTGCACACCGCGTTGCAGCGCCAGTTCTCCCCGTCGCTTCTCGGCCGGGTGAGTGCGGTCGACTCGCTGTGCAGCCTCGCCCTGCTGCCGATCGGTCTCGCGAGCGCCGGACCGCTGGCAGATGCCCTGGGCCGCACGACGGTACTGGGTGTCGCCGCAGCCGTACAACTCGTCACCGCGGCGTGGGTGCTGACTGTGCCCGGAGTACGCGATTTCCATCAGGACGAACGGTCAGATATCGAGAATTCGGAGGTAGAAGATGGCGCTGGAAGAAGTTCTTGATGACCCGTCGATGCTGGCATCCATTCGGGACAGGAAGCCGCACGTCAGCCGAGGGCTGGGCAAGCTGGACCACGTGTTCTCGACGGAGATTGCTCAGACGCTCCTCTTCGATCGAGGACTGCGCGCCCCCTATATCAGGCTGTGGCGCAAGGGTGAGGACATCGGAGTCCGGGACGCCGCCAAGACCAAGGGTGGAGCTGACGAGCGCAGGGTGCTTTCCGGGCTCGTAGATCCTCATTACGCGGTGTCCGAGATACGGGCCGGAGCGACGCTCGTCTTCCAGGCGATGTCCACGTACTGCCCCGAGGTGGCGTCATTCTGCGCGGACCTGAGTGAGGACGTCGGCTGTCCCGTAGCCGCCAACGCGTTTCTGACTCCGCCACACGCGCAGGGTGCACCGGTGCACTACGACATGGCGAGCGTCTTCATACGGCAGTTGGCGGGCTCCAAGACATGGCGTCTTCACGAACCGCCGGGTACCTGGCCCATCCGGCGTTCGAAGCCGGGCGACAAGCCGGAAACACCGCTGGCTCATGAGATCACTCTCCATCCCGGTGACTGTCTCTATCTGCCACGGGGTTACTACCATGAAGGGATCACGGGAGAAGACGGGTCCGTTCACATTACGTTCTCCGACGGAGTGGAGGACCATTGGGTTGACGTCCTGCATGACGTACTGGACCTGGTGGCTCAGCGGACCGAATCGTTGCGAGGCCGATTGCCCGGCAGGGCCGAGGCGTTGAGTGGCGAGTCGAGGGAAGTCTGGCAAACGGTCCGGGAGGATATGGTCCGCGCGCTGGAGGGTCTGGGGGACGAGATGATATCCGCACTGATTGTGCGGCGTCTCCAGGCACGTGAAGAGGAACTTTCCAGGTCGGAACCAGCCCGGCTCGCCGAGATCCTGTCAGTGGAGTCGAAACCGGGTGATGTGTGATGGGAGCCGGCCGGGATGAGGCAATCCGGGTCGGAATAACGCCGGCCGGCACCATGAGCTTGGTCCGAAGCCACCAGCGGGCGGTCTTCGGACTCCTTGAGCCCCACCTTGGGGATGGGCATGAGCCCTCGTGTCTGCACCCCGGCCTGGTTTGGGAGGCGGCGCAGGCATCCACCGCCCCGGTGGACTCCGAGCGCGTCGCAGACCTGATCCGCAGCCTGGACAGTGCGGGCCTCATGCCTCCGCTTGAGTACCTCGCACCCGATGCACCGCTGTACCCCGACTGGTGCCAATGGGGCATCCAGCAACTTCTGACGGACATTCAGCGCACGCGCGGCCCAGATGACGCCGCTGACGCTGAATTCAGCACGCCGGACATGAAGGAGGGCGTTGCACACCTGGAAGGCGCCCGCGAAACCCTGCGAAGGGTATGGCCGGAAGCCGCTCTGGAGATGGATCTGCTGATCCGCGTCATCGTGTACGTACAGGGCGGCGCCTTCCGCTCCGGCACACTTCGACAGACCTTCGGGGCCATCTACCTCGGCACAGCCAGCATCGAAAGTACTCCTGCCGCCTTCGAGGCGCTCCTGCACGAAACCGGTCACCATGCCCTCTATCTGCGCAACCACTTCGAGACGTTCGTGACGAACGGTGACGCGATGGTGAGCCACGCTCTGCGTCCCGAGCCACGACCGGTCGCCGGCGCCGTGCACGCTGCACATGTCCTCGCCCGCATGACGTACGGGCTCGCCCGCTGGGCGACGGAACCATCCGCTCCGCCCGAGGTCTCCGAGCGGCGCGACCAGGCTCTGCGACGACTCAAGGAGACCATCGCGGCACTGGAGCCGGTCGCCGAGTGGACGGAGAGTGGTCGGTTGTACTTTGACGACCTCCTGAAGTGGGAGCAGGAACTGGCAGGGACTCGCTGCTGACGGGCCGTCCGTTGAAGCGGCCCGTCACTGATCCGGACGGATGACGGCGGCATCGGCCCCGGTCCAGCCACCTGACGAGGTGACTGGGCCGAGGGATCTGCCTGCGTTTCGGATATGCCCACAGCGTCACGTTGCCCTGACCCGGCCCCTTCAGAGCCGGACGTGCACCCTGCAGTGGAGGTTGAGACCCCGAGCAGCCCATGGCAGGCTCATGCCGCATGATCGATGCATTCGCGAAAAACAACCTGCACGGGAGACTGCGGCGGGACCGCCGGGCGCTGCTCTGGAAACTCGACGGTTTGTCCGAATACGACGCACGCCGACCTCTGACAGCGACCGGGACCAACCTCCTCGGCCTGGTCAAACACGTGGCCACCGTCGAGGCCAGGTACTTCGGCGAGGTCTTCGACCGGCCCTCCCCGGAACCGCTGCCCCGGTGGCAGGACTCCGACGGCAGTGATCTGTGGGTGACCGAGGACGAGACCCGCGATCAGATCATCGAGTTCTACCGGCGCACGTGGGAACACTCGGACGCGACGATCAACGAGCTTCCCCTCGACACCCCCGGCCACGTGCCGTGGTGGCCGGAGCCTTATTCCAACACCAACCTGTTCGCCATCATGGTCCATGTCCTCGGCGAGTCCATCCGGCATGCCGGGCACGCCGACATCCTGCGCGAGGGCCTCGACGGCCGGACCGGGATGCGCGCCGAGAACGAGACGCAGATCGACGGGGAAGCCCGTGCGGCGCACTGCGCGAAGATCGAGCGGGCCGCAAGGTCGGCTGCACCAATCAAGGCGTAGAGGTCGTCTCAGGTGACTTGACGATCGTGCGGCACGCATGTCGCCCGACGCAGCACATTGGCCGAGCCCCTTATGGGGCTGGAGTCGGCACGGTCGACGGCTTCCAATCTCGTCTGAGCAGCCCGAACACCCACGAGTCGGATACCTCGCCGTTCACGACGCAGTCTTCCCGCAGAGTCCCTTCCCGTACGAAGCCGATCTTCTCCAGAACCCGGGCGGATGCCACGTTGCGCGTATCGGTCTCGGCCTGCACCCGGTTGAGGTCCAGTGTGGTGAATGCCCACTGAAGCAAGGCACGCGCGGCTTCCGTCGCGTAGCCGTGGCCCCACATCGCATCGTCGAGGACGTAGCCCAACGACGCACTGCGGTTGTCCAGGTCCCATCGGGTCAGGCCGCACCAGCCGACGAAGGCGCCGTCAGAAGCGCGATCGATCGCCACCCGCGCCCCAGTACCCTCGGCCGCGATCTTCCCGCACATCGCGATGAACCGCTCAGCGCGAGCCCGTTCGTTCCACGGCGGGGAGTCCCAGTACCGCATCACATGGGTGCTGCTGTGGAGCGCGAAGAGGAGGTCCGCGTCGGCGTCGGAGAAGGGGCGGAGTCGCAGGCGAGCGGTGTGCAAGGTGGGAGTGGGCAGAGTCATGTGCACCATCTTGCTCCCGCATGGGGTAGGCAGAACACCGAATATCCGACCCCCGGAAGGTCTTGGCCCACACCGAACACGCCCACCACCAGGTTCAAGCAGCCCGAGTTCTGTGCAGGGCAGCGGCGCAGTGTCTCCGTTGGAGCGGGGTGGCGGCCGGGGGCGTGTCGCTCTCACAGTCCTGCTCACTTCATCTTGTGGCAAGATCGCGGGATGCTACGACTAACTGACTTCATCATCGATTGCCCGGACACGATGAAGCTGGCAGCCTTCTACTCCGACGTGACGGGGGTGCCGGTCAAGGAGGGTAGTAACGAGAACTGGGCCGGGATCCGGTTTGGTGAGATCGAACTGGCCTTCATCCAGGTGGAGGACTACCGCGCCCCGCGGTGGCCGGACGCCGAGCACCCCAAGCAGTTCCACCTCGACTTCGAAGTCGACGACATCGACGTCGAAGAGCGCCGCGTCCTGGCTCTCGGCGCGACCCTGCAGCGGGACTGCGTCGGCCCCAACGGCTACGGCTTCCGCGTCTACGTAGACCCCATCGGCCACCCCTTCTGCCTCTGCCGCAACAAAGGTGTCATCTGGACCGATGAGGGCCCCGTCTGGCCCAAGCGCGACTAGGGCGAGTTCTGAATGAGCTGAGCGGTGGGGTGTCCTGATCGGAGAGGGCACCCCACACGCGCGCGGGACGAACAACTCCCGGTCCACGGCGTATAACGCTCCCCGCAGCCAGGGGGCCTTCAGGGCACGTCCGCATATGCAATTGAGGACCGTCATGCCGAACAGCATGCCGCTGAAAGCGTCGCGTCGCGTCCCTGATGGCCGGCTGACGTGAGACACAGTGCCTGGAGGAGTCCGGGCTGGTCAGCGGCGGTGGCGGGGGAGGGCGCGGGTGGTGAGCGCCTGGAGGAGGATGAGGAGCGCTCTGCCCAGTGGGGGTCTGGGAGCGCTGCGCAGCAGTTTCGGTCCGTGGGTTTCCGCAGCGGCCAGGCGAGCCGACTGGAGTCGCACCAGTGCGCGCAGGAACGGTTGGTGGCGGGTGTCGGTGTGGTGTTCCAACTGCGCGGCGGCCACAAGGTCGTGCCGGATGAGTGATGCCTGGTGACTGATCAGGGCCTGGACCACGGAGGGTTCGGGCTGCTTGATCAGCGCGTCACGGGTCAGACCGTGGTCAATGAGTGCCTCTTCGGGGATGCCGAGGCGGCCTGAGTTCAGGTCTTCGGCCAGATCTTCGAGGAAATCGAGTCGCTGGCCGGCGAGGATGAAAGCGTGGCAGGCTGCTTCGAAGGCTTTCTGTTCACGCGAGGGCGCGAGTAGCGAAGCGATGATCATGAAGGCGGGCAGTGCGTACGTGTCGACGTAGTCCCGGAAATCGGCCTCCGTGGTGAAGCCCGTCCAGCGGGTCTCGAGCTCGCCGCCTTCGAGGTAGGCGTGGACGTATTGCCGAAGCTGGGGGTGGGCCTTGGTGGTGTGGCGCAGGGCCGCCAGTACCGGATCAAGGTGAGACGGGCCGTCAGCCAGGGCCGCTCGGGTCTGCATGCTCCAGTCGGAGAGGGCCGAGAGGCGCTGGTCCATCGGGCCTTCGTCAATGAGTGTGTCGCTGTGATGCATGAACGCGGTCGCGGCAATCACATGGGGGATCAGCGGCGGGGGGAGCAGGAGCCTTACGGCGGTGTATTCGGCGCGGGCGTAACGGGCGACGAGCCGGCGTTGAAGGGTGTATGCATCGCGCAGGACAGGGCTGTTGATGCCTGCGCGGTCCAGAGCGTGCGGCCACGTCGTCACTGTAGTGAGCTCCTTGCGGGCGGGCGTGCGTCGGGTTCGAAGTTAACGAGACGCTTGAGTGGGTGCAGGCCGGTTGGCGCGCAAGGGACCCTACATGTGGTGGCTTGCACGCTACGGGCACGCGCGTGCGGCTTGGCATACGGCGGCGGTTGACCGGGCCGACCGAATTCAGGGATCGGGATCTGGCCATGACCCATGACCCATGACCCATGACCCATGACCGAGCTCGACTCGTGACGGGGGCCAGCCTCACCCGCCCGTGCGGCGCCGGTAGTAGTGCACGGTCACCGCACCCAGCAGCGGCCCCCACGCGGCCACGGGCAGATAGCAGGCGGTCAGGAGCCAGTTGCCCCACGGCGTGATGTCCATCTGAGCGTGCAGGGTCGTCCAGACGAGCAGTACGCCGTAGATGCTGCAGGCGAGAGTGCCGAATGCCGCCGGGATGACCGCAGCAGGTACGGGCACACGACGGCCTGCGAGGTACGGCACCCAACGCGGCCACGTTTCCCCCCACGGCCGTACCAACCCGAGCGTCAACCAGGCCAGACCTTCTTGGGCCAGCGACAGCAGAGGCAGGATCAGCAGGCCCCACCCGGGCAGGAGCATCGCGTCGTACTCGGACTGTCCGAGTCCAAGCGGAACGCCCAGCACGACGGACAGGCGCCACAGAGCCGATGGCAGGGACATCCAGACGACCGCAGCCGCCGCACGCCGCGCCCAGACCGGGACACCCGGGGCCGTCCGATCCGATGCGCGGTCGGGTCTGTGCTTTGCTTCGGTCGGCGCGTCTTCGGCGAGAAGAACAGTGGCGGCCATGCGGCACGCTCCTTGGTCGGCGTTGTCGTTGGGTGCCCTTGATCCTTTCGCGGGGCGCCGCCGCGCGCGTCGGACCAGGGCATGAACACCATCGGCCACACGGCGTAGCGACATTGTCGCCGTGTCAGCCCCGAGGCGTACGTGCCGCTCGAACGGGGCGTTCGTTCACGGAACGTTGCTCGACAGCGTTTCGGGCTGTCGGCTTCGGTTTCTCGTCGGCACCCGCTCCCCGCAGCAGTTCCAGGCCGAGCGGTGTGCACGAGTGCCAAACGGTCTTTCCCTCGCGCTGGGTGACGATGAGGCGGGCATCGCGGAGGGCCTTGGTGTGTTCGGAGGCGGAGGACTTGCTGATGCCGAGGTCCTTGGCTATGTCCGACGTGCTGTGTTCACGCGGGAGCAGATCCAGGATCGCCGCCCGCGTCCGGCCGAGCAGTACGCCCAGTGGATCGGCGGGCGCCGCTTCCAGGAGCGGAAGCGGGGTGACCGCCGGGTAGATCAGGATGCTGGGCGCATCTTCGTGCAGGGCCACCAGCGGCCTGGACCACAGGACGGACGGCAGCAGCACTATTCCGTGGCCGGACAGGACGGCGTCGATGTGTTCGGGCCGGGGGAAGACCAAGGTCGTACCCTCCCATCGGCCCCCGGCCGCGAGTCCGGCCAGTGTGGTACGGATTCCGTCCCTGGCCAGCAGCCTTGTGCGCCAGGCGCGTTCGGCCTGGAAGGCGGCCTCGATACGACTCCAGGGCTCGTCGATCAGCGCCGAGTGGGCCGCGCGCATGGCGTGTTCGAGGCTCTGCCAGGCCTTCCGGTCCCGGGCGGCGAGATCCTTGATCCACGGGGTGACCGGCCGGTGCGTCGGGCACAACCGGCCGAGTTCCGCCCGTAGGCGGGTGACGGGCGTCGCCAGGACCAGGTCGAGCCCGTCTTCGAGTCCTTTGCTGAGCGGATCTAGGAACATCGGTCCGCGCGCTGTCGGAGGCACGAGGCCGAACAGGGCTTTTGCCTCCCGGGGCAAGGCCTCGCGCGTCCTTCGCTGCCAGCGAGAGAACTCCGGCACCATCGCTTGCTGGAGCATCGCCATGGCCAGGCCCAGTTCCATCAGCGGTGCGGGCTCGTCCGCGAACGTCACCCGTAACAGGTCTTCGGCGGTGAAACGCAGGCGCAGCACACGTCCTCCCCTATCGGCCACTCAGGCCGCAGCCCGGTCAACACACGCCCCTCCCACGACGGTTCGGCCACAGCCGAAACCATCGCGGTGCCCGGTGCCCGGCGCCGAGCATGGAGCGCACGAACACGACCGATGGTCTCGGTGGCCCCGGCACGGCGAAAGGGCGTACCCGGCCACATCACGGCACGACAGACAAACCGGTCCACCGGTCACCACCTGCCGTCTCCAAGGAGGACACACGTGAAGAAGAAGCTGGCTGTCTGCGTCGGCGCCATGGTGCTGGGTCTGGGCACCGTCCCGCTGGCCCAGGCCTCCGCGCACACCGTCAAGGCACCGGGTAGCGAGTCGGGGGCGCAGGCTTCCTGCCCCTCCGGATACGCCTGCTTCTGGCCTGGTCAGAACTTCTCCGGCCAGCCGGGAAAGGTGGCGGGCGACAACCCCAACTTCGCGGCGTTGCCCAACTCGGCCCACTCCTGCGGCACCGGCTGGGAGGACTGCATCAGTTCGATCCGCAACAGCGGCACGCAGTGCACGGTCTACTTCTACTCGCTCCGCAACTACAGCAAGGCAGGCAGGTGGCACAGCCTGTCTCGTGGTGACGAGGTCGGCAACTTCGGCACGGTCTACCATGACGCCGCCTTCGACAACACCATCAGCTCGAACAAGTGGTGTTCCTCGTAGTGCACCGGTGGGTTAGGGGCATGCGGTGGGCGATGTCGTGCCTGATGCTCCTCACCGTGTCGGTCGGCTGCGCGGGCGCGCGGCCGGCCGGCCGGTCGGGAACCACGCCGCTCGAAGGGAACCCACAGCAGCCGCTCAGCAGCATGGCGATCGACCTCGCCACGCACTCCGGGACCTGGCCGGCGACCGAACGCACGCTGATGGCGGCCGAGATCCGGCTGATCCGGGCCTGCATGCAGGAGAAGGGGTTCCGCTATCCGGCGCCGGATCCTCCCGCGCGGGCCGCGCCGGAGGACGAGAGGGCCGCCGTCGAGCTGGCCGACCGGAGCAGAACCGGATACGGCATCTCCCGGCCTCCGTCGCAGACACCCGGCCCGGGCTCGGCGTCCGTCGACCGCTACTACCGCACCCTGCCCGCGGCCCGGCAGAGGGCCTTTGACCAGGCACTCAACGGGCCGCCCGACAAGAAGGTGACCGTAAAAGAGACCGACTGGGGCGAGGTGCGCGTGGCGACACAGGGCTGCGACGCCGAGAGCCGGTCCCGCCTGGCCGGCAGCCCGGCCGCGTGGGCACGCATCACCTACATTCCGGAGAAGTACGACAACGAGCTGGGCCAACGGGTGACGTCAGCCCCCGCCTATCTGCGCGCCATGGACGAATGGCGCTCCTGTATGGCGGGGCGAGGGCTTCCGTACCGCAGCCCCGAACAGGCCCAGGGCGCCCTGCGAAAGGAGTCGGAAGCGACGGGCAGCACCGACGCGTTCCGCCGCAGGGAGATCGCGGTTGCTGTCGGGGACGGCGAATGCGCCCTACGGGCCCACCTGCCCGGAGTCTCGCTGCGCGTACAACGTGAACTCGTCGCGACGTTGAGCCGTGGCGAACAGCAGACTCTGGCGGAGCTCGCCGCACTTCGCGAGGGGGCTTTGCGTCGGGCCGGCATGGTCTTGTGAGCTCGCGCGCCACGATACGAGCGGCAGGTAGCGCTCCTTGAGCCACGGGGGAGGAGCGCTCTACTCGGCGGGTCGGGCCTTGTGGTTGTCCGGTGTGGCGTCCTTGCTGTCGGGACCTGAGGTGGCCTGTCCCGGGCCCCGGCGGATCGCGATCTCCACGGGGGAGTACGCGTTGTCGGGGCGCCGCAGTTCGTACGGCACGGCCGGCATCAGGGGCGGCTGGGCCATGAAACGCGGCCGTACCCCGTGGTGGTGGGGGGCTGTGCAGCGTGTACCAGGAACGGATGGCACAGGAAGACGTCACCCGGAGAACTGGTGGCGAGGGCGAGCGGCCGGTGGGTGGAGGCCACGATCCCAGCCAGGCGGAGGGCACCGATCGTCAGCCGTACATCGCCACGCGGAGAAGGGCTGCCAGCGCGTCGTCGATGGGGTGCGGTTGCGGCCTGCTGGAGGAGTCGAGCCTGTTCCATCTCTGCATGTTCACTGCCATCGCCATCTGCCGCTTGCCGTCGGCACGGGTCATGGCCAGCGTTCCACCACCCCAGACCGTGCCGCCATGGCCCCAGAAGGTGCCCTGGCCGGGGCCTTCCATCGGGTGCAGGCCGAGGCCGTAGTCGATGGTCGTTCCCTCTTGGGAGATGACTCGGACCGTGCGCCGCATCTGCGCCAGCGACGACGGGCTGACGATGTTCCCGGACAGCAACATGCGGTAGAAGCGGTTGAGGTCCGAGACGGTCGATATCAGTGAGGCCGACGGACCCACCCACGACATGTCGTAGACGCTGTAGTCACGAGGCGGGTCGATCATGCCGAACCACGCTTCGTAGAGCTGCGAGTGCGGCCCGTCGACATCCGGTCCGGCGGGGAACCCGGTTGCCCTGAGTCCGGCGCGCTCGATGACGTTCCGGGTGATGTACTGCTCGGCCGTGGTGCCGGTCGCTTGTTCCAGGAGGTGGGCGAGGAGCAGGTAGTTGGTGTTGGAGTACACCCCCAGTGTGCCTCCCGGGGTGCCGACGGCAGGTGCGGTGACCCCCATCTCGATCAGCTCGGTGGGATCGAACCGCGTGAGCCGGTGGTCGTCCAGGCTCTGGGGCCCGGTGTCCGCCAGGGCGGGGTAGGCCTTGAGGGAGGGGTACGCGTACGGGAGGTACTCCGCGAGGCCGCTGGTGTGGTTGAGCAGCATCCGGACCGTGATCGCGGCACCGCGTTCGCCGGGAACCAACTTCGGAAGGTACCGGCCGATCGGTGTGTCGAGCCCGATCCGGCCGGTCTCTGCCTGCTGCAGCACCGCGGCGGCGGTGAAGGTCTTGGTGACGCTGCCGACGCGGTGGCGCATGTCGGCGGTGACGGGGCAGTTGGTGGCGACATCGGCGACTCCGGCGGCGCCTCGCCAGACCTGGTCGCCGTCTCGAACCTCGGCGAACAGCCCTGGCATCCCGGCGTGGTGGACGGCTTCCATGGCGGCGTCCAGAGCTGCGCGATCCAATGGGTTCTCCATGGCATGCGTCCTTTCGTCTTCCGCAGGGACGAGCTCCGCATCGGTCGCCCGTCCCGGATACCAGGGCACGTATCGGCACGCCGACTCGGCTTTCGCACTGCTCGGCATGCTCGTGCCGCCATTATGCACGCGGTGCGTGCAACAGGGAGTGCATAGGTAGGGTGGGAATCCTGCCAGAGGAGCAACACAGCTGGCCGAAGACGGTGATTGACCCTGACCGACGAGACCCTGGACCGCGCGCGGGGCGGAAATCCCAGATGCGCCAGCCCGTCGCCCCGTGATGGGATGCGTCTATGAACGTCCCCGCGCTGCGTGCCCGTATCGAGCAGTACTACGCCGACGTGCCTCTGCTGTTCGCCGACGCGGAGGACTTCGGCCCCCTACGGCTCTTCGTACGGAAGGAAGCGGGCGCCCCGTACTACGGTGGTCCGAGCCACGCCCAGCCCTCGGCAGCGGGAACCGGGACGGTGACCGCCGCCGACATTTCCCGGGTGCGCTCCCGGCAGCGCGAACTCGGCGTGCCGGAAGCCTTCGAGTGGCTCGCCGAGACCGCGCCGACCCTGCGCCGCCGGATCGAGGCCGCCGCACTCCCCGTGCAGGAACGCCCGTTGATGGTCATCGACCCGGACCATCCGGTTGTTGCGCCCGCCCTGCCGGACGGCGTCACGATCCGCGCGCTGACGGCCGATGATCCAGCCCTGCCCGCCGCGCTGGCACTTCCCCGACTGGCCTTCGCCGACGCGGGCACGGCAGTCGGCGGCACAGGTCGCCAGGAGTTGGCGGCGGTGGCCGCGGAACTCACCGCAGACGGAACGGTCGAGACCGTCCGTCCCACCATCCGCGCCGGGCACAAGACACYCATCGCTGCCTTCGCCGCCGACGGCACCCTCCTCGCCGGCGGGCATTACCACCCCATGAACGGAACCACCGAGATCGGCGGAGTCGGTACCCTTCCCGCCGCCCGCCGCCAGGGGCTCGCCGCCGTGGTGACTGCGGCCCTTGTCGCTCACGCCCGGGACAACGGTGTGCACACCGTCTTCCTCGCCTACGCGGAGGACGTTGTCGCCCGTATCTACACGCGTTTGGGGTTTCGCCCGGCCGGTACAACTCTCCTGATCGCCAACCAGCCCGCACGTTCGTAGAGCGCGGCCACGACGAGCACGCGAGAGGTTCAGAACCAGGGGGAATGGGATGCTGACCGGCATGGTGATCGACGCGCTGGACGTCGCGCGTCTGGAGCGCTTCTGGTTGGACGCGACGCGGGGCCGGACGGGCGGGCTGCGACTGCGGTTCGTGCCGACGGTGAAACCGAAGACGGTGCTCAAGAACCGACTCCACCTCGACCTCGCCGCCGGGCCGGACTGGGAGGCTGAAGTGGCGCGCTTGCTCGCACTCGGCGCGACGCGGGTCGACATCGGCCAGGGCACCGTCCCGTGGGACGTGCTGGCCGATCCGGAGGGCAACGAGTTCTGCGTGCTGCGCCCCGGCCATCCCGGCGTGCTCGCCGACTCCGGTCTCGTCGCGATCTGCCTCGATGTCGCGGAGGAGGACCGCCATGCACAGGGAGCCTTCTGGCAGTCCCAGGCCGACTGGCACACGGTCGAGTTCCACGACTGGGGCGTCCGGCTGCGCCGGCGGCCGGATAGTACGGTCTCGCTGGTGATGGGACCGCCCGCGGCGGCGAAGGGGGCGCGGAACAGGCTGCGGCTGGAGGTCACCCGACGCGACTGGGAACCCGGCGAGTTCCTCGATGCCGGCGGGAACGAGTTCCACGTCACGGGGTGAGTCTCCTCCCTCGACCGAACCTCCAAGGTGGTCGGGCGTCGGGCTCCCAAAGTCCAGCGGCGGTGAGTTTCGTCGTCGTTCACACGGCAGCCTGTCGCTGAACCGGGCGCTGCCGGCCGCCGGGCTGGCGGCATGCGCCCCAGGGTGGGCGGTGGCGGTCACGCGGGCGCCGCGGGCGGCGGCCAGCTGCACCGCCAGGGCGCCCACGCCGCCGGTCGCGCCGGATACGAGAACCGTCTCGCCCTTCTTCGGGGCGGCGGCCTCCACACTGTTCAGCGCGGCCGTCCCGGCCGGACCGAGCGCGCCCGCGTCGTTCACGTCCAGACCCACGAGGACCCGGGCGACGCCGTAGTCGGCGGACACGGTGACGTACTGGGCCGGCGCGCCGCAGCACGCCGTTGTCATCAGCGCCGCGGGCGACGCCGCCCCCGACGCCCGGCAAGGCCTTGTCGCCCACATGCTCCGCTCCTACGCCCCCCTGGAGCACCTCTGCCC
>NZ_JBJHPC010000471.1:0-5639 GCF_045257485.1 Streptomyces sp. YS-3
GCGGGGAGGCGTGCGCGGCGCCGTCGCATCCGGTCGCGCCGAGGGGAACCGATCCGCGGCGTGCGGCGTATACATGGTGGGGAGGCAGCGGGGGCAGCGGCGGAGCAAGCGGGTAACAAGATCAGGTCAACCCTTGTGTGGTGGTCGGTCCCTGCGTCCATACTGCTGGCCAGGCACTCGGTGACCCAGGGGGAGGTCAAGTGGCACACCCGCCGAGCACACACGCACCGCGGACACCGGTGGCGGCGCCGGATCCGGCGCCGGCTGCCCCGGTGCCCCGGCCCGCGCCCGCGCCCCGCCGGGGCGGCTGGGCCGTGGCCCGGGAGCGGGTGCGCGCCGCCGCGACGACCGAGCCGGGACGGCTGTGGATCATCGGCACAGTGGTCGCGCTGCTGGTGGTGGCGTTCGGCGCGGTGACGGCCTGGGAGGTCACCGACCGGGCGGCGGCGGCCGACGACGTGGTGAGCCGCAGCCAGCCGCTGAGCGCCGACGCGGCCTCCATCTACCGCTCGCTGGCCGACGCGGACACCGCGGCTGCCAGCGGCTTCCTCTCGGGCGCCAAGGAGCCCCGCGCCGTCCGCCTGCGGTACGAGTCGGACATCGCCACCGCCTCCCGCCTGCTGGTGAAGGCCGCGGCCAACACCACGGGCAGCTCCGACTCCGGCCGCGCGATAGCCGCGCTCAACGAGCAACTGCCGGTCTACAACGGCCTGATCGAGCAGGCCCGCGCCAACAACCGCCAGGGCTTCCCGGTCGGCGGCGCCTATCTGCGGTACGCGAACGAGCAGATGACCAGGCATCTGCTGCCCGCCGCCCAGGACCTCTACGAGGCGGAGACCGGCCGGCTCTACCACGACTACGACCAGGCGGAGACCTGGCCGTACGCGGCGCTGGCGGTCGGCGCGGTGGCGCTCGGCGCCCTCTTCTGGGCCCAGCGGCGCACCTACCGGCGCACCAACCGGGTCCTCAACCACGGGCTGCTGGCGGGCAGCGCGGCCTCGCTGGTCGTCCTGCTGTGGCTGGTCGCCGGGCACGCGGTGGCCGCCGCCGACCTGTCGACCTCGCGCTCGCACGGACAGGAGTCGCTGAAGGTGCTCAACGACGCCCGGATCAACTCCCTCCAGGCCCGCGCCAATGAGAACCTGACACTGGTGGCGCGCGGGGCCGTCCTGACCGAGGACGGCAAGGAGGACAAGTACGACGCGGACTACAAGGCGGAGATGAAAGAGCTCGTGGACCAGCTCGGCTCGGCCGGGCGGCTCGCCGACGACAGCGCGGGGCGCACCCCGGTCGAGGAGGCGCGCAGCAGCGTCACCGAGTGGCAGCAGCGGCACGACCAGGCGCACCGGACCGACACCGCCGGCGACTACGACGACGCCCTCCAGCAGGTCGTCGGCGCGTCCGGCTCCACCGGTCAGTCCTTCGACCGGGTCGACGCGGCCCTGGAGAAGGCGATCGGGCACGAGCAGCGCGAGTTCACCCGGGCCGCGTCCGACGGCAGGGGCGCGCTGGCCGGGCTTCCGCTGGGCGCCGCGGTGCTGGCGGTGCTGGGCGCTGCGGCGGCGGGCGTCGGCGTCAGCCGCAGGCTCGCGGAGTACAGGTGAGCACCGTGGGATCCAGGGGAACACCGGCCCCGGAGGCACAGCGGCCCCGGCAGGAGGCGCGATGAACAGGAACGGCAGGCTCCGAGGGTGGGGCGGCGTCGGCGGAATGGCGCTCGCCTGCGCCGCCGCCGCTTCCCTGCTGATCCCGCTCTCGCGGCACGAGACGGGCGGCGACGGAGTGCGGACCGGCGGTCCCGGGGTGGCGAGCGGCCTCCAGGCCAAGGCCGACACCTGCACCGACCCCGAGGCGAGCCTGCCCCCGTCCTCCGACGGCGGGCCGAGCATCGACCGGATCAAGAGGGCCGGGAAGCTGGTCGCGGGCGTCGACCAGAACAGCTTCCGCTGGGGCTACCGCAATCCGGTGGACGGCAAGCTCGAAGGGTTCGACATCGAGCTGGTGCGGGCGATCGCAAAGAACATCCTGGGCGACCCGGACGCGGTCGTCTACCGCGCCATCCCCACCAGCCAGCGCATCACGGCCCTGCAGAACGGCCAGGTCGACGTCGTCGTGCGGACGATGACCATCAACTGCAAGCGGATCGGCCAGGTCGCCTTCTCCTCGGCGTACTTCCAGGCGGGCCAGCAGGTGCTCGCGCCGGAGGGGTCGGGGATCACCGGCTACAACGACACGCTGAAGGGCAGGAAGGTCTGCGTCGCGGCCGGCTCGACCGCGTTCGACGCCCTGGAGAAGGACTCGCACGGGGCCGTCTACAAGGACCTGACCGTGCCCAACCAGCTGGACTGCCTGGTGCGCCTCCAGCTCGGCCAGGCCGACGCGGTGGTGACGGACAGCGCGCTCGCCGCGAGCCAGGCGGCCCAGGACCCGGCGGTCCGGCTCACGGGCGCCCCGTTCACCAAGGAGTACTACGGGGTGGCCACCAAGCTGGAGAACACCGACCTGGTCCGCCGGATCAACCAGGTCCTGGTGGACTACCGCAGCGGCGGCGACAACAGCCCGTGGATGAAGGCCTACCGCGAGTGGCTCGCCGCCGACCTGCCCGGGATATCGGGCCCGCCCGAGCCCAAGTACCGTTCATAGCCCCCGGCTTGGCCCGGGACGGCACGACCGCACAGACACGCAGAGCAGAGAGGTGATCGATGGGCGCGGGATCCTTCCCCGGCTCCTCCTCGGGGAGGCCCGTCCGGCCGGTGCTCGACCGGGACGAGGTGGACCGCGCGCTGGCCCGGCTCGACGCCGAGCACGAGGCGATCGAGACCTCGCTGCTCGCCCTCCAGGACCACGCGGGGCGGCGGCTGCTGGAGGGCGCCGAACTGACCGGGGTCACCCGGGAGCGCTGGGCGTCGGCCGAGCAGTCGATCACCGTGCTGTGGGCGTACTTCGACGCGTACAAGGCGGCCCTTGACGACGCCCGTGAGCTGCGCGAGCGGCGCCGCTGGCCCTCCCGTGAGGACCTGGTGGAGCTGACCGAGCGGCTGCGCGGCGAGTCGGTCACGGTCGCGGGCGCCGCCTCCCAGGCCGCGTCGCTGACCGGCCCCGCACGGCTGACCGAGCGGTTCACCCTGGAGCAGCTGGTGAACCGGATGAACGAGCTGTACGCGCGCTCGCTCGACCTGGTCGTCGCGGCCGACGCGGTGTGGTCGGCGCTGCCCGCCCGGATAGACCTCCTGGCCGCGGAGCTGCACCGGACCCGGGGCCTGGCCCACTCGGTGGGCGTGCGCCCCGGGGAGCACCCGGCCGGCGACGACCTGGAGTCGATCACCGAGGAGCTGGCGGAGCTGCGGGCGCAGGTGGTGTCGGACCCGCTGGCGTTCTGGGTGCCCGCGCCCGGCAGCTCCGCGCCCGGCGGCGGGCGCCCGGACACCGAGCGCTACGACCGGGCCGCCCGGGCCCTGGAGGACGTACGCCGGGAGATCGACGCGGTGCTGACGGTCCGCCAGGACGCCGAACAGCGGCTGGTGCGGCTGCGGGACGTGCTCTCCCGGGCGGACCGCACCCTCACCGAGGCGCGGGCGGCACGCGGTGAGGTGCTGGCGAAGATCGCCGCGTCCGAGGTGCCCGCGGTGAGCGGCCCGCCGACCCGGCTCCAGGAGCGCCTGGTGGCCGCCGCCGAGTACCGCAGACACGCCCAGTGGCACCGGCTCTCCCCGCTCCTGGAGTCCCTGGAGCGCGAGGCGGAGGACGAACTGCTGCGCGCGCGGGAGTCGCTGACGGCCGTCACCGCGCCGCTGGCGGTCCGCGCGGAGCTGCGCGGCCGGCTCGACGCCTACAAGGCGAAGGTCGCCCGGCACGGCATGGCCGAGGACCCGCTGCTCGTCGAACGGTACGACGCGGCGCGCCGGATGCTGTGGTCCGCGCCCTGCGATCTGCGCGTCGCCGAGCAGGCGGTGCTGCGGTACCAGCAGGCGGCGGCCGAGGCGCTGGTTCCCCGGCAGCCCGGGCCCGTCGACCGGAGGGGGGAATCGTGAGCGACCAGAAGAAGTGCCAGCGCCCCGGCTGCGAGGGCTCCTACGAGGACATGGGCGGCGGCGAGCTGTACTGCGACACCTGCGGTCTGGCGCCGGTGGTGTCGGTGAACGGGGCCATCGCCTCGCCCGCGACGGGGATCGCCGGGGGCGCCCGCGAAAGCGGCGGCTCCGCCTCCGCCCGTTCCGCGCGCTCCTCCGCCTCGTCCCGCTCCTCCTCGCGCTCCGCCACGTCCCGGCGGTCGGTGTCGGGGCGTCTGTCGCGCTCGCTGACGGGGTCGGGCAGCGCCCGTTCGGTCTCGGTGCGCAGTTCGGGCCCGGCGACCGGCACCTCCGGGCGCAGCAGGCTCGGGGCGGGGCTGGTGAGCGTGCCGGGAGTGCCGCGCCCCAACCCGGCCACGGCCGTGATGGAGCACCCGGAGGTCCCCGAGAGGAAGCGTTTCTGCTCGCGTGCGGACTGCGGGGCGCCGGTCGGCCGCTCGCGCGGGGAGCGGGCCGGGCGCACCGAGGGCTTCTGCACCAAGTGCGGCCATCCGTACTCGTTCGTGCCCAAGCTGCACCGGGGCGACATCGTGCACGGCCAGTACGAGGTGGTGGGCTGTCTGGCGCACGGCGGCCTCGGCTGGGTCTACCTCGCCGTGGACCGCGCCGTCTCCGACCGCTGGGTGGTCCTCAAGGGCCTGCTCGACACCGGCGACCAGGACGCGATGGCGGCGGCGATCTCCGAGCGCCGCTTCCTCGCGGAGATCGAGCACTCCAACATCGTGCGCATCTACAACTTCGTGGAGCACCTCGACCAGCGCACCGGCTCCATGGACGGCTACATCGTCATGGAGTACGTGGGCGGCAAGTCGCTCAAGGAGATCGCCAACGAGCGGCGCGGCCCGGACGGCAAGCGCGACCCGCTCCCCGTCGAGCAGGCCTGCGCGTACGGGATCGAGGCACTGGAGGCGCTCGGTCATCTGCACAGCCGCAACCTGCTCTACTGCGACTTCAAGGTCGACAACGCGATCCAGACCGAGGACCAGCTCAAGCTGATCGACATGGGCGCGGTGCGCCGGATGGACGACGACGAGTCGGCCATCTACGGAACCGTGGGCTACCAGGCCCCCGAGGTCGCCGAAGCCGGCCCCTCGGTCGCCTCCGACCTGTACACGGTCGCGCGCACCCTGGCGGTGCTCACCTTCGACTTCCAGGGCTACACCAACGTCTTCGCGGACAGCCTGCCGGACCCGGACCACATCGAGGTCTTCCGGACGTACGAGTCGTTCTACCGGTTCCTCGTGCGGGCCACCGACCCCGACCCGGCGCGCCGGTTCGCCTCCGCGCAGGAGATGGCCGAGCAGCTGACCGGGGTGCTGCGGGAGGTCGTGGCGCTCCAGACCGGCCGCCCCCGCCCCGCCCTGTCGACGCTCTTCGGCACCGAACTGCGGGTCACCGACACGACCTTGTTCGCGGAGCTCACCGGCGAGGTCTCGGCGCTGGGGGCCAGAGCGGTGCCGCGGAGCCGGTGGCCGCGCGGACGCGCGGCGCGCTCCGGCGCCAACGGCTCCCCGGCGCCGGCCGGCGCCCCCTCCGCCGTGGTCCACACGGGCGGGGGCGCGGTGCCCG
>NZ_JBJHPC010000472.1:0-5631 GCF_045257485.1 Streptomyces sp. YS-3
GGCCCCCACCAGCCCGGCCCCTACGGGTCGCCGCCGCCCGGCGGCCCGTACACGCCGGTGCCCGGCAACCCCTACGGCGGGCCCCCGCAGGGCGAGGGCCCCCGGCCGCCCGCGCCGCGCGGGTTCCTGGCGGGGTGCGCGGCCTTCGCGGGCCTCTGCTGCACCTGCCAGATGTGCTGCGCCAAGGAGTACGAGGGCCCGTGGTCCCGCCAGAAGCACGAGGGCTTCTGCCGTGACTGCGACTGTGACTGCTGCGAATGCTGCAATTGCTGTGACGCCTGCAAGTGTTGCGAGTGCTGCGATGGGTGCGACTGCTGCGATTGCGGCTGTGACTGTTGACCCGCCGTCACGGCATGCGTACGCACGGTCACTTGTGTTCGGAGGGTGAGCTTCCGGGACGCGGACGACGGCGGCGGGGCGAAGAGGGGGACCGAAGGCCTCCGTACGGAATACTCCGGCCCGGCACCGCGCTCGCACCGGGGCCTGCCCACCCGTACGAAAGGGTCGAACACCATGAGCTCGGACGCGGCACAGGAGTGGAAGAACTGGCACGAAAGGCGTGTCGAGTCCGTCTCCGCGCCCTACGGTCCGCTGGCCCTGACCGGTACCCACTGGCTCGCCGACGCGGTGGAGGGGCGAATTCCGGCCGTGCCCGGCGCCTGGCGTGAAGAAGACGACGCGCTGGTGCTCACGGCGAGCGCCGAGGACGGGATCGTCCTCGACGGACAGCCCTTCACCGGTGAGGCACGGCTGACCGCCGACCACGCGCCGGTCGCCGCATCCCGGCTGGCCCAGGGCGCGCGGCGGCTGGTGGTACTGCGCCGCGAGGGACTGTGGGCGGTACGGGTCTGGGACCCCGGGGCCGAGCGGCGCCGCGCCTTCGCGGGCATCGAGGTCTTCCCGTACGACCCGAGCCGGGCGGTGCCCGCCCTCTTCCGCCCGTACGGCGAGGCGCGGACCGTGCGGGTGGCCAACGCCGACGGCGTCGAGCGCGGGCTCGGCCTCGGCGGGGAGCTCGTCTTCACCCTCGACGGCCGGGAGCACACCCTCCAGGTGGCGGTCGAGGACGACGGGGCGCTCTGGGCGGTGTTCGCCGACGCGACCAGCGGGGACTCGACCTTCCGGTTCCGTTTCCTGCGCCCCGGCGCACCCGACGCGCACGGCCGGCTCACGGTGGACCTCAACCGCGCGCTGCTTCCGCCGTGCGCCTTCGCGGAGCACTTCATCTGCCCCTTCCCGCCCCCCGGCAACACCCTCGGCACGGCGGTCACCGCGGGCGAGCGGACCGTCCTCACCCGCTGATCCACCGCCTTCGAAACCCCAACCGCCCGGCCGAAAGGCGCCCTTGCGCGCCACGGCCGGGCGGCCGAATACTCCCTCCCAGCGCTTGTCAGGAGCACGGCTTGCGCTCACCAGTGCTGCCCCAGCTCCGGCTGCGCCTCACGGGGTCCCCCCACCCAACTCGGGCCCCTCGATTCCCCTCGGGAGGAACAGAAGTGAGGATCAAGCGCACCACCCCCACCCGCGGTCTCGCGAGACGTACCAAGGCAGTCGCCCTCTCCGCCGGGCTGCTCGCCGCCGGTGCCCTCGCGGTCCCCACCGCGAGCGCCAGCCCGTCCCAGGTGTTCAGCGCCACCCAGCTCTCCGCCGCGAGCTCCGCCGTCCTCGGCGCCGATGTCGCGGGCACCGCCTGGAACATCGACCCCGCCACCCACACGGTCGTCGTGACAGCCGACTCCACCGTGAGCAAGGCCGACATAGCCAGAATCAAGCGGCAGGCCGGCGTCAACGCGTCCGCCATACGCGTCGAGCGGACCACCGGCAAGTTCAGCAAGCTGCTCTCCGGCGGCGACGCCATCTACGCGCCGAGCTGGCGCTGCTCCCTCGGCTTCAACGTCAAGAAGGGCAGTACCTACTACTTCCTGACGGCCGGTCACTGCACCGAGGGCTACCCGGACTACTACACCAGCTCGTCGCACACCACGAGCATCGGCCCGACGGTCGGCACCAGCTTCCCGGGCAACGACTACGGCCTCGTGCAGTACAGCAACACCTCGCTGTCCCACCCGAGCGCCGTGGGCAGCCAGCACATCAGCAGCGCGGCCAACCCCACCGTCGGCCAGACGGTCACCCGGCGCGGCTCGACCACCGGCATCCACAGCGGCCGGGTCACCGCGCTCAACTCCACCGTGAACTACGGCAACGGCGACATCGTGTACGGCCTCATCAAGACCACGGTGTGCGCCGAACCCGGTGACTCCGGCGGCCCGCTCTACGCCGGCTCGACGGCCCTCGGCCTCACCTCCGGCGGCAGCGGCAACTGCTCCTCCGGCGGCACGACCTTCTTCCAGCCCGTGGTCGAGGCCATGAACGCCTATGGTGTCAGCCTCTTCTGACGGCTGAACGCCCGCGCTGCCCCGGCAGCGAGGAGCCCCCGTCCGGCCACCGGGCGGGGGCTCGTTCGCTGCGCCCGATGGCCGATGACGGCTGGACGGGTTGCGCCTTTTTGGGAGGATGTTCACGGCGGAGAGGCGACCGGACACACGGGGTGAGTCAGTGAAACGCATCGGAGTGACCGGTCACCGCCACATTCCCTCCGAGGCGCTGGAGGAGATCCGCGCGGGCCTGCGGAGCCTGCTGTGCGGCCACGACGGCTCCCTGGAGGTGCTCTCCAGCCTCGCGGTCGGCGCCGACCAGCTGTTCGCGGCCATCGCCCTGGAGTGCGGGGCCTCCCTGACCGTCGTCATTCCCAGCGGCGACTACGAGACGGGCTTCGCGGAGCCCGGCGAACTCGCCCGCTACCAGGGGCTGAAGGGGCAGGCCGCACAGGAGGTCCGGATGGACTTCCCGCACGCCACGGACGAGGCCTACTACGCGGCCGGCGCCTATATCGCGGACAACTGCGACCGGCTTGTCGCCGTCTGGGACGGCCGGCCCGCGCGCGGTCTCGGCGGCACGGGCGACATCGTCCAGTACGCCCGCAGCCTGGGGAAGTCGGTCACGGTGGTGTGGTGCGACGGGGTGCGGCGCCCCTGACGCCCCCCCGTGGACGGTCAACTGCGGAGCCGGGCCAGCCAGTCGGTGTGCTGGGGCGAGACGACCCGCTCGGTCTCGTAGACCGCCGCCGGCCAGTCGCGCTCGCTGACGGTGTTCTCCATGGCCACGTGCATGGCCTTGAGGTCCTGCTCCACCAGCGAGTGGGCCGAGATCAGCGGCTGGTGGCGGCGTATCTCGTTCCACGCCAGGCACGCCGCCGCCGTGGCCGAGAGCAGCCCGGCCACCTTGACACCCTCGGCCGCGCCGAACATGTGCAGCGTCGCGAAGAGCAACGCGAGAACGGTGAGCAGAGTGATGGCCGTGGTCCACAGCGCGGTGGCCCGCCGGGACGCCTCCTGTCGTCGCCGGTACCAGTTGCGCTGCTCGATGAGGCGGTCCCGTACGTACGTCTCCTTGCGTACGGCGAACGCCTTCGCCCGTAACTCCCGCATGGGCGCGGTGATGAGCGGGGCGGCGGCCAGGTCCGATGCCCCCTCCTCGCGCGGATCGCGCCAGCCGACCCGGCGCAGTTCCCCGAGCCCTTCCTCCAGACGGAGGGTGAACAGACCTTCGGGATCGGCGGCGTGGGAATCGAAGGGGGTCCCGTGCACGGCATAGCGCCAGCACATGGATTTGATGAACTCGGCCGCCGAACGATTCAGTTGCCAATGCGATTTCGCGTGTCCGCGGGTGGCGCGGAAACTCACCACGAGCACCCCCGCGTACGCCAGTGCGCTGAGCGCGCTCGCCAGCTGGAAGTCACCACCGAGCGTCATCTTCCACGGCAGCGCCGCCAGTGCCGCCCCCGCCACCAGCAGGCAGAGCTGCCAGCGGGTGTCGTTCACCGCGGCCCGCTGACGCCCTATCGCGAGGGCGTCCGCGTGGTGGAAGAGACCCGGCAGGTCGGCATTGCGGAAGACCATGCTTTGCAGAGGTCCGGGAATCGCCGTCACATCCACCCCTGTCTGCGGTTTTGGTCATCACTCTTTCGGTGGAACGCCTTGTTCCGTACACCTTCCGCCATGCCGGGTCAGGCGTTCGGGGCAAGCGGTCGTGCTCAGTTGCCAACAGTGGCCAAGAGAGTAAAGTCGTGCCGCCGACACTGCAACGGTGCATGTCGTCGGTCCCCCTGTCCACATGCAGGAATTACCCACCAAGGACGGCCGTGAAGACCTCCGTGAATTCTCTCTCCTTCGCCCCTGCGAAGAAGAGCCGTGTGCCCCTGGCCGACATCGATGTCCGCGGCGCCGACGCCGCCCGGAAGCTCGGCCGCGTGCTCCCCTCCTCCAACGGCCGCCCGGTTCAGGCGTCGACCTTCAACTCGGCGCTGTAGACAGTCGGAGAGCTCTAGACTGGCGGAATGACTGGACCCGTGGTCCCATTCCGCGAGATCGTGCTCAAGGTCCACAGCCGATGCGATCTTGCGTGCGATCACTGCTATATCTACGAAGCCCCTGATCAGAGTTGGCGTACCCGCCCCAAGGCAATCTCCGACGAGGCGATTTCCCGGACGGCCCGACGACTGGCCGAGCATGCCGGGAAACACGTACTGCCCTCCGTGTCAGTGATCCTGCACGGAGGGGAGCCGCTGCTGGCGGGGCCGGCGCGGCTGCGAACGGTCTGCGAGGAGCTGACCGCCGCCCTCGACGGCGTCGCGGAGCTCGATCTGCGCATCCACACCAACGGCCTCCAGCTCAGCCCCCGCTACCTCGACCTCTTCGACGAGTTCGGCGTACGCGTCGGCGTCTCCCTGGACGGGGACAGGTCCGCCAACGACCGCCACCGCCGCTTCGCCGACGGCCGCACCAGTCATCCCCTGGTCCTCAGAGCCGTCGAACTGCTCCGCAGCGAGCGCTACCGCCATCTCTTCCTCGGACTGCTCTGCACCATCGACGTGGCCAACGACCCCGTCGCCGTCCATGACGCGCTGATCGCCCTGGACCCGCCGCGCATCGACTACCTGCTGCCGCACGCCACCTGGGAGGCGCCGCCGGCCCGGCCCCGCGGCTCCCCGACCGAGTACGCCGAATGGCTCCTCACGGTCTTCGACCGGTGGGAGGAACAGGGCAGGCCGGTTCCGGTCCGGCTGTTCGAGTCCGTACTGTCGACGTTGAACGGCGGCCCCAGCCTCACCGAGTCCCTGGGCCTGGCCCCCACCGACCTGGTCGTGGTGGAGACCGACGGCACCCTGGAGCAGGTCGACTCGCTCAAGAGCGCCTACGACGGCGCCGCCGCCACCGGCTTCGACGTCTTCCGCCACTCCCTCGACGAGGTCGCCGCCCACCCGGGCGTACGGGTGCGCCAGCTCGGCCTCGCCGGGGTGGGGCCCGAATGCCGGCGGTGCCCGGTCGTCCGCTCCTGCGGCGGCGGCCTCTACACCCACCGCTACCGCCCGGCGAACGAGGCCGCGGGCCGGGACGCCTTCGACGGGCCCTCGGTCTACTGCGCGGACCTGGAGGCGCTGGTACGGGGCATCGAGGCCCGTACGGCCGCCCGGCTCGTCCCCGCGGCCCTGAGCGACCCCGGGGAGCTCGTCGCGGCCGAGTACGAGCTCACCCGCACCCTGCTCGCCCGCCTCCACGCCGATCTGGCCGG
>NZ_JBJHPC010000473.1:0-5621 GCF_045257485.1 Streptomyces sp. YS-3
GGCGGCCGTCGCGTTGGGCGGGGCGTCGTTGAGGGTGACGGTGAGCGCCTTGCCGGCCACCTTCTCGGTGCCCGCCGCGTCCTTGAGGGCGGCGAACTGCTGGTCCTGCGCCTGGGTTGAGCCGTTGTCGCGCTGGGCGAGGGCGTCGACGTCGTTGCGGACGGTGGCGGTGGACTGGTCGAGCTCGGCGTTCTTGCGGCTGCGCTGCTGGATCAGGTCGGAGAGCTTCAGCAGCGAGGCGTCCGTACGGATGTTGGTGCCCTTGGCGGTATTGAAGCTGGTGACGAAGATGAGTCCGGCCAGGGCGAAGACGGCGGCGGAGAGCAGCCGGACGGGGCGGGCGCGGAAGCGGCGGCCCCGGGCTGCGGGCTCGTCGGGGAGCCCTTCGGGGGAGTCGGCGGAATTGCTCAACGTACCCTTATCTCCTTCGGCGGCACGGAAGCACTACGCTAACGGACGCCTGGGGGCAGCAGTGATCCCCGGTTGTCCCTCCGCCGCCGCCCAGCCACAGTTCCCTGCGCGGTAACGCAGCGCATCGACAGGAGTGTTCCTCGTGCCGAAGTCACGTATCCGCAAGAAGGCCGACTTCACACCGCCGCCGGCGGCGAAGCAGGCCACCGCCATCAAGCTGGGCAGCCGGGGCTGGGTGGCCCCGGTGATGCTGGCGTTCTTCCTGATCGGGCTTGCCTGGATCGTCCTCTTCTATGTGACCGAGGGCGATCTGCCGCTGAAGTCCCTCGGGAACTGGAACATCGTGGTCGGCTTCGGCTTCATCGCCGGCGGCTTCGGTGTCTCCACGCAGTGGAAGTAGCGCGGCTGAAGTAGCGGGTCCGCAGCCTCCTCGTCAAGCCTTGCCCACGGGTTATCCACAACGCTATCCACACTGGGGAAAAGGTCAGACGATCTGTGGATAACCTCCGCCGTGTTGACGCCGGTGTGACTGCACTCTTCCACACCGGCCCACGGCCCGCCCCTTGTCCTTGCTGGGAAAACCCAGGTCAGCGACAAGGGGCACAGCTGTTCCCCACGGCGTGCACAAGATCCGGCACACACTGTGGACAACCTTGGGGGAAAGCTCGACTCCGTGTGCCCGACCTGGCGGCCGACCCGCGGCTCAGGTGAGCGCGGCCGTCCGGGCTATGACGATCACCACGACGGCCAGCAGGACCGCCGCGCAGGTCCCCCACTGGATCACCGCCCGGCGCTCGCGGGGCGCGTGGACCATGGCGTACGCGATCACCGTGCCGCCGACCAGACCGCCGATATGGGCCTGCCAGGCGATCCCGCCCCAGGGGTTGAAGGTGATCACCAGGTTGATCACCAGGAGCGCGATCAGCGGGCGCATGTCGTAGTTCAGCTTGCGCATCAGCACCGCGGTGGCGCCGAACAGCCCGAAGATCGCCCCGGAGGCACCGAGCGAGGGCTGGTTGGGGGCGGCGAGCCAGTACGTCAGCGCGCTTCCGGCGAGGCCGGAGACGAAGTAGAGCGCCAGATAGCGCACCCGGCCGAGCGCCGCCTCCAGCGGCCCGCCGATCCACCACAGGCTGAGCATGTTGAACGCGATGTGCGTGATGCCGCCGTGCAGGAACATCGAGGTCGCCAGGCGGTACCACTGGCCTTCGGCGACGCCCTCCATGGGATCACCGGGCAGGTACGAGGCCCACCCGATCAGTTCGAACCTGTCGGTGAAGCTGTTCCCGACGACCTCCTGGAGCAGAAAACCGACCAGATTCAGCCCGATCAGGATCTTGGTGAGCAGACGCGGGTCGCCCGGCGCGATCGCCGCGCCCGCCATCGTGCGCGGCTGGTTGGCCGTCCGCGTGTGCCCGGTGCCCGAGCCGCCCCGGACGCACTCCGGGCACTGGAATCCGACCGAGGCGCTGACCATGCACTCCGGGCAGATCGGGCGCTCGCAGCGGGTGCAGGTGATACCCGTCTGCACGCCCGGGTGCCGGTAGCAGCTCGGCAGGCTCGCCTGGTCCATCGGGCTCCTTGTACTCGGTGTACGCGGGTCGCGTTACGGGCTGGCGCCGGGCGGCAACCGCGCCGCCCCGCTCGTCACGTCATACGGACGAGCGGGGCGGTTGGTTCCCCACGAAAGGGTGCCGTCGGTGCGGCGCGCGGGGCTCAGCCCTCGCGGGACTCGATGACGACCGACTCGATCACCACGTCCTGGACGGGGCGGTCGGTGCGCGGATTGGTCTGGATGCCCGCGATGGTGTCCACGACCTTCCGGCCGGGGTCGGAGGAGACCTCACCGAAGATCGTGTGCTTACGGGTCAGCCACGCCGTGGGGGACACCGTGATGAAGAACTGGGAGCCGTTGGTGCCCGGCCCCGCGTTCGCCATGGCCAGCAGGTACGGCTTGTCGAAGGCCAGCTCCGGGTGGAACTCGTCGGCGAACTCGTACCCCGGGCCGCCGGTGCCGTTGCCCAGCGGGTCGCCGCCCTGGATCATGAAGCCGCTGATCACGCGGTGGAAGACCGTGCCGTCGTAGAGCGGGTCCGTGGTCTGCTTGCCGGTCGCCGGGTGCGTCCACTCGCGCTCGCCCTTGGCCAGCTCGACGAAGTTCCTGACCGTCTTCGGGGCGTGGTTCGGCAGGAGCCGGATCTCGATGTCCCCTTGGTTGGTCTTGAGGGTGGCGTAAAGCTGCTCGGCCACGGTCTGCCTTCCTTTGGTCTGCACTGACGTCCCACGATCCTCGCACGGAGGGCCCCGCGGCAAGGAAACGCCGCCGTGTGCCGCCGATCGGGCCGAACACGCGCCGCCCGGGGCGCGACCGTGGCATCGTCGGACCCGAGCTCTTCCGCCCCGCCCCTCGCGCCGTCGTGCCGTACTTCTTCCGAAGTCGCCCGCATGACCCGGATGCCTTTCCGCGCATGCCGGGTACCCGTCCGACAGGCATGATTTCGAGATGGGTGGAAAGGCGACACTGTGCTCATTCCGGCGACAACCCACCGGACCGCCCTGAACCCCGCCACCAAGGAGGAGGATCACGTGACCCGCATGGAGAGCGTGCGCGCCGCGACCGGCTCGGCGAAGGAGAGCGTGCTGCACGCCGCGGAAGTGGTGGCGCCCTACGCCGACTCGGCCAAGAACCAGGCCGCGCACTACGCGCACGAGACGCGCGTACGGCTCGCGCCCAAGGTGGCCAAGGCCGCCCAGCAGGCCCGCAGCCAGGCCCAGCAGCAGTACGGCTCGTATGTCGCGCCGCATGTGCCGCCGAAGGTCGACGAGGTGGCCCGGGAAGCCGCAGCGCGCTCCCGGCGCGCCGCGCGCCAGGCGGCCCAGTACACGGCGCCCCGCGTCAGCCAGGCGGTCGCCGCCGCCCAGCCGGTCCGGGAAGAGGCCATGGCCCGCTCCACGGCCGCCCTCGCGGCGCTGCGCGGGCAGATCTCCCCGCGCCAGATCGAGAAGCTGGTGAAGAAGCAGCGGCGCCGGGCCCGGGCCGGACGCGTCGCCAAGTACCTCGCGGTCGCCGGCATCGTGGCGGGCGGCGCCGTGGCCGCCTGGAAGTGGTGGGACAAGCAGGCCAACCCGGACTGGCTGGTCGAGCCCCCGGCCCCGACCGAGGTCGCCGAACCGACTCCGCTGAGCGCCGTGGACGGCAGCAGCGGGGCCCTCGACCCGGAGGTCGAGGCCAAGGAGGCGGAGGAGGCCGAGTTCGGCGAGGAGCGCGGCGGGGGCCACTGACCCGGGAGCCTCGGCGGTACACAGCGAAACGGCGGGTGCCGTGGACCGGACGGTCCACGGCACCCGCCGTTGTCGTGCTGTGGAGCCTAGGGGAGTCGAACCCCTGACATCTGCCATGCAAAGACAGCGCTCTACCAACTGAGCTAAGGCCCCGGAAGGGTGGTGCGCAGACCAGAGTACCGGGTGGAGGCGGGTATCCCGCAAAAGGATTGGGACTCCCGGTGAGCGACCACTCTCCGTAAGATGCTCGTCGGGGTTCGCGACAGCGAAGCGCCCCGATGGGGAAGCGATGGGGAGACGCGCAATGGACGCAACGCAGCAGGAAGCGACCGCAAGAGCGAGGGAGCTTCAGCGGAGCTGGTACGGGGAGCCGCTGGGGGCGCTCTTCCGCCGACTGATAGACGATCTGGGCCTGAATCAGGCCAGGCTCGCCGGCGTCCTCGGCCTCTCGGCCCCCATGCTGTCCCAGCTGATGAGCGGTCAGCGCGCCAAGATCGGCAACCCGGCCGTCGTCCAGCGCGTCCAGGCCCTCCAGGACCTGGCCGGCCAGGTCGCCGACGGCAGCGTCAGCGCCGCCGAGGCCACCGACCGGATGGACGAGATCAAGAAGTCCCAGGGCGGCTCCGTCCTCACCAACACCGGGCAGACCACCACGAGTTCCGGTGCTCCCACCGTGCGCCGCGTGGTGCGCGAGATCCAGTCGCTGCTGCGCTCGGTCGCCGCCGCCGGGGACATCATCGACGCCGCCGACACCCTCGCCCCGGCCCACCCCGAGCTGGCAGAGTTCCTCCGGGTGTACGGCGCCGGACGCACCGCCGAGGCGGTCGCCCACTACGAGGCGCACCAGAGCTGACGGCCATGGGGGCGGGGGTGCCAGGTGGGTGAGGTCTTCGCCGGTCGGTACGAACTCATCGACCCGATCGGCCGGGGTGGTGTCGGCGCCGTCTGGCGCGCCTGGGACCACCGCCGCCGCCGCTGTGTGGCGGCGAAGGTCCTCCAGCAGAGCGACGCGCACACCCTGCTGCGGTTCGTCCGCGAGCAGGCGCTGAGGATCGACCACCCTCATGTGCTGGCCCCGGCGAGCTGGGCCGCCGACGACGACAAGGTCCTGTTCACCATGGACCTGGTGACCGGCGGCTCGCTGGCCCATCTGATCGGGGACTACGGGCCGCTGCCGCCCCGGTTCGTCTGCGTCCTGCTGGACCAGTTGCTCGCCGGTCTCGCGGCGGTCCACGCCGAGGGCGTCGTCCACCGCGACATCAAACCGGCCAACATCCTTCTGGAGGCGACCGGCACCGGACGGCCGCATCTGCGGGTGTCCGACTTCGGCATCGCGATGCGCAAGGGCGAGCCGCGGCTGACCGAGACGAACTATGTGATGGGGACGCCGGGGTACTTCGCGCCCGAGCAGATCATGGGCGCGGACCCCGACTTCCCGTCCGATCTGTTCGCGGTCGGCCTGGTCGCCCTGTATCTGCTGGAGGGTCAGAAACCGGACGCCCGGGCGCTGGTGGAGTACTTCACCGCCCACGGCACCCCCGGAGCCCCCCAGGGCGTCCCTGAGCCGCTGTGGCAGGTCCTGGCGGGTCTGCTCCAGCCGGACCCGCACGTACGCTTCCGGACGGCCACGGGGGCGCGCAAGGCGCTCGCCTCGGCCGTGGAGCTGCTGCCGGACGCCTCGCCCGACGAGGAGCCGGTCGAGGTCTTCGATCAGGTGGGCCCGCTTCCCGAGGGATTCGTGCCGCGCGAGCTCCCGCCGGTCCTGCGCCACCCGGGGACATCCGGGACGCCACAGCACTCGGCCGGGACCCCGGCCCGGCCTCCGGGCCCCTCACCCGAGCAGCCGCCCGGCCAGGAACGGCAGGGGCAGCACCAACCCCCGCACCCGGACCGTCCGTTGTCCGCGCCCACACCGCCCACAGCGGACG
>NZ_JBJHPC010000474.1:0-5611 GCF_045257485.1 Streptomyces sp. YS-3
GGCCGGGGGCTTCCGGATCGGCGGGGGTGGAGGCTTCCGGATCGGACGGCGGAGCGAGCAGGGCGAGCGTGCGGGTGACCGTCAGCAGGCGGTGGACGATGGGGCTCACGGCGTGCACGCGCAGCGTCTTGCCGTCCCTCAGGGCGTGTCGGCGGATGCGCAGCAGGATGTTGAGGCCGGAGCAGTCGCAGAAGTCGACGTTGCTCAGGTCGAGGTCGACACCGTGGCGCGCGCGCTCCAAGGCGGCGCACAGGGTGCTGTGCAGCAGCCGGTCGGCGTCGATGTCGACCTCACCGGCGACGGTGACCAGCTGGCGGTCGCCGGCCGGTACGACCTCGATCTCCAGGCGCGGCAGTGGCCGGCCGCTCGGCGCGTAGGCCGGGGCCGTGTAGAGGGCGCGCCCGCTGTTGTTCTGTGCGGGTATCGCTTGCTTTGACATGGCATTGGCTCCCCAGGCATCCGCCGGTGCCCTGCTCGGGTCCCTACAGGTTCCGCTTCCGCTGCTGATACGTCAAGCTATACACGAAAAGTATTTCGTCTATTTGAATGCGTGAAAGGAGGGTCCTACCATGGCGGGATGGGTGCCGTACCTGAACCGCACGCGGGGTGGACGTTCCTGACGAACCACGCCCGCGTGCTCGCCGCGATCGCCGACAACCCGTCCGCGCGCATACGTGACATCGCCGCGCACTGCCGGCTCACCGAGCGCGCCGTCCAGCGCATCATCTCCGACCTGGAGGAGGCCGGGTATCTGTCCCACACCCGGCAGGGCCGCTCCAACACCTACCGCATCGAACCGGGTGTACCGCTGCGCCACCCGGCCGAGGCCGAGGCCGGACTGACCGTGGCGACCCTGCTCGGAGTCCTGGCCCGGCACGACGAACAGCGCGGGCAGCAGCCGCAGCGTCTGTGAACGACGCCGGGCAGGTGTGACGCCACGCAGCCGCCCTGTTGGGCGACGGGTGTCGGGCGATGAGGTTGCCGGGCCGCCGCTCGGCCGCTCTCCGGAGCGGCCCGGGATCAGGCCTGGTCGGGCTGGACGGCGGTGAGGTCGCCGGGGTCGGTATTGGCCCCGCACAGGACGACGGCCACCTTCTCGCCCGGGGCGGGGCGGTACCCGCCTCCAACCACCTGCGGGTACGCCCCCGACGGAAGGGCCGCGAGCGCGGTGGCGGCGGCGTGTTCGACGGCGATACGGCGGTGCTCCCACAGGGCCCGGCGGGCACGCACGATCGCGCTGTCGGGCACCAGGACCGAGTGCACCTCCCCCTGCCGGGCGGCGTCCAGGGCCATCGCCGAGGCCCGGCGTGCGCCGAGGGCGTCGGCGGCGACCGAGTCGACCGTGACGTCGACCGGGCGGCCGGCGCCGATCGCGGCGTTCAGCGCGCGGCAGTTCTCCGGCTCGACCGCCACCACGCGTACGCCGTGGTGGCGGGCGGCGGTGGCGACGCCCGCGTACAGCCCCCCGCCGCCGACCGCGACCACCACGGTGTCCAGGCCCGGGACCTGCCGGACGATCTCCTCCAGTACGGTGCCGGCTCCGGCGGCGATCAGCGGGTGGTCGTAGGCGTGCGAGGCCAGCGCCCCGGTCGTGGCGGCGAACTCCTCGCAGGCGGCCAGCGCGTCCGCGTACTCGGTGCCCACCAGCCGGACCTCGGCGCCGAAGCCGCGCAGCCGGGCGGTCTTCACGGCGGGCGCGGTGGCGGGCAGGAAGACGGTGGCGGTCACGCCCTGCTGCCGCGCGGCCCAGGCGCAGGCCAGCCCCGCGTTGCCACCGGAGGCGATCGTCATGCCCGCGTCGGGCAGGGTCCCGGCCTCGCGGTGGGCCTGGAGGAAGTTCTGCGCGCCCCGCGCCTTGAACGAGCCGGTGTGCTGCAGGAACTCCAGCGCCAGCCACCCCTCGCGGGAACCCTCCGCCGGGTCGCCGTGGAACTCCCCGGGGTCGGCGGGGGCGAGGGCGACGGGACGGACGCGTCCGGCGATACGGTCGGCGGCGGCCTTGATCTCGCCGTACGTGAGCTGGTGCATATCGGGGCTCCCAGGGCGGAGAGGGGCGTCCGGCCGGGCGTCGCGCCGGACGGTCGGGCCTCCATGATCCCTCCTGCGGCCGTCCGGCCGGTCGCGTGCTCCCGCATCCCTGCCGGGAGCACGCGACCAGCAGTGCGCGGGACGGTCAGAAGCGGCCGTGTACGGTCTCGCGGTCCGTGGCGGAGAGCCCCGCGGACGCCTTCGCGCTGAGGGTGGGCTCGACGTACGCCGGTGCCGGGTCCGCCTCCGGGGCGCACGTCTTGGCGACGAACCCCTTGCCGGCGGGCAGCGTTCCGTCGCGCAGATAGGCGACGAAGGTGTCGTCCAGACAGGCGTTGCCGTGGAAGAGGACCTCGTGGAAGCTGCCGCCGTTCTGGACGACCAGCTTGGAGCCGGGCAGCGCCTTGTGCATCGCGACCGCGCCGGGATACGGGGTGGCCGCGTCCTCGGTGGCCTGGAAGAGCAGCACCGGCGGCAGACCCTTGCCGGTGATCTTCAGTCGGCCCTGGCCGCCCTGGTGCGGCCAGAACATACAGGCGGCGTTGTACCACATGTTGTTGTACGTGTAGAATGGCGCGACCGCGTTGACCTTCGCCTGGTCCTTCTTCCAGAACTCCCAGTCGCGGGGCCAGTTGCTCTCCGTGCACTGTGTGGCGTTGTAGTTGGGGAAGGCCCCGTCATCGGCGCCGGGGGCGGCGTACCGGTTGTAGGCGATGGTGAGCGGCCGGGAGTCGTGCCGGGTGAGATAGCCCGAGAGGACCGTGGCCATCCGGGGCCAGCGCAGGAAGTTGTAGCCGCCGCCGTAGAAGGTGTCCTCGAACTCGGCCGGGCCGATCCTGCCGGGGGCGGGCGCGGCGGACACCGGGGCGGTGCGCAGCGCGTCCTCCATGGCGTAGTACTTCTTGGTCACCGCGTCCGCGTCGGTGCCGAGGTGGTACACGGCGTCGGCCTTGGCGGTCCACTCCGCGAAGGCGCGGAAGCGCCGCTCGTGCTCCTTGTCCTGAAGGATGTTGTGGTCGTACCAGGAGATGGTGGGCCCGACGATGCTGTCCAGGACCATGCGCCGCACATGGGAGGGGAACAGCTGGCCGTAGGTGGAGCCCAGTGAGGTGCCCCAGGAGCCACCGTAGAAGTTGATCTTCTTGGCGCCCAGGGCGGCACGGATGCGGTCCATGTCCCGCGCGCTGTCCACCGTCGTCATGTGCGGCGTGATCCAGCTCCAGTCCGCCGCGCAGTCGGCGGCGTAGGTCGCCGCCCTGGCGAGCCAGGCCTTCTCGGTGCCGTGTCCGGGCTGGTAGTCGGGCCGCTCGCCGTCGAAGTAGTGGGCGTCGCAGACGACATGGGGCTCGCTGCCGTTGGTGCCCCGGGGGTCGAAGCCGATCCAGTCGTACGTGGAGGCGACGTCGGCCGGGATCTGGCCGGTGATGTAGGCGGGCATCCACAGACCGCTGTCACCGGGGCCGCCGGGGTTCAGCAGGATCGGGCCCTGCCGCTGGGCCTTGGGGGCCGTGGCGGGCAGCCGGTTGAGCTTGATCTTGATCTTCCGCCCGTCCGGATGCGCGTAGTCCAGCGGGACTTCGAGCATGGCGCACTGGAGCGCGGGGGTCGCGGTGTCACCGCAGGATGTCCAGGCGATCCGGTCCACGGTGCTCTCGTGGGCGTCGGGGGCGGCGGCGACCGGGACCGCGCTGCCCAGTAGGACGGTCGAGACCGCGACGGCCAGCAGTGTCAGTGGTCTTCGCATGTGCCCTCCTCAGTCCGCGCGCCGGGGCGGCGCGACGGTCAGGGAAAGCATGTGACATGTGCCATTGCACATGTCACACAGGAGAATGACTCGTTATGCAACCGTGATTCGGGGTCGACCGCGCGGTCGACATGACGACGGTGGTGGGGCCCGCCCCGGTCATCCCCTCCGGGTGTCCGGATGTGACAGGGAATCGTCATTGCGGCCATCGCAGGGGGCCACGAGGATGGACGCATGCCCCTCACCCACCGCGTCGTCATCGCGGTCTTCCCCGATGTCGACCTGCTCGACGTCGCCGGCCCGGCCGAGGTGTTCGCCCTGGCCAACCGGGAGGCTCGGGGCCGCGCCGACTACCGGGTCCGGCTCGCGGGTCCGGTCGCGGGCGAGGTGCGGACCTCGGCGGGGGTGCGGCTGGTGGCCGATCTGAGCTTCGCCGAGGTCGGCCGGGAGGTGGACACCCTGCTGGTGCCCGGCGCGGTCGACATGACCGACGACGGGCCCACCGCACGGATCGACCCGGATGTCGTGGCGTGGGTGAAGGAGACGGCCGCGCACGCCCGCCGAGTGGCCTCGGTGTGCGTGGGCGCCCATGTGCTGGCGGCGGCCGGGCTGCTGGACGGGCGGACCGCGACCACCCACTGGTCGACCGCCGCCCAGCTGGCCGCGGACCATCCCGCGGTCACCGTCGACCCCGATCCCATCTTCGTCCGTACCGACCGCGGGCGGCTGTGGACGGGTGCCGGGATCAGCGCCTGCCTGGACCTCGCGCTGGCCCTGGTGGCCGAGGACCTGGGCGAGGACGTGGCACTCGCGGTCGCCCGACAGCTGGTCATGTTCCTCAAACGGCAGGGCGGCCAGAGCCAGTTCTCCGTCCCGCTCAGCCGGCCCGCCGCCTCCCGCCGTGACATCGACGAGCTGCGGCTGTGGATCTCCGAGCACCTCGACGGGGACCTCTCCGTCCCGGCCCTGGCGGCGCGGATGTGTCTGAGCGAACGGCATTTCGCGCGGGTCTTCACCCAGGAGACGGGCGCCGGTCCCGCCGCGTACGTCGAGGCCGCGCGCGTGGAAGCGGCCCGGCGGCTGCTGGAGACCACCGACCGCCCCCTCGACCAGGTCGCGACCGCGGCCGGGCTCGGCTCGGCCGAAACGCTGCACCGGGCGTTCCGACGGCAGTTGGCCACCACGCCCGGGGCGTACCGCCGCCGCTTCCGCGCCACCTGACGGCCCGGGGGCGCCCTCCATCCCTTCCATCACACCCGACGCGGCGAGCGCGACACGGCTCGCTTCGCCATGCCCCCTTCACGCCGGAAAGGCACCCGATGAACACGAACAAGCCCGAGACGAACCGCCCCGCCACGACCCTGCGCGACGTGGTCGGCCTGGACAACCGCCCTCCCCGGCTGAGCGAGTCCGTCCTCATCATGATCGACTTCCAGAACACCTACCGGACCGGCGTCATGGCGCTCGACGGGGCGGAGGAGGCCGTCGCGGCCGGTGCCCGCCTCCTGGCACGCGCCCGCGCGGCAGGCACACCCGTCGTCCACATCGTCAACGACGGCGGCGAGAACACCCCGTACGACATCCGCGCCCACATAGGCGCCATCAGCGACGAGGTGGCTCCGGTGGACGGCGAGCCGGTCGTGGTCAAGCAGTTCCCCGACGCCTTCCACGCCACGGACCTGGAGAAGACCCTGACCGGCCTGGGCGCCGCGCCCGGCAGCGGCAGGGACCTGATCCTGGCCGGGTTCATGACGCACATGTGCGTCAACTACACGGCCCAGGGCGCCTTCAACCTCGGCTACCGCCCCACCGTCGTCGCCGACACCACCGCGACCCGCC
>NZ_JBJHPC010000475.1:0-5610 GCF_045257485.1 Streptomyces sp. YS-3
GTTCTGGAGCAGCAGATACACCTGGAGGGGGAGGGTCTGGGTGGTGCCGGGGAGGTTGCCCGCGAAGGTGATCGTGGCGCCGAACTCGCCCAGCGCGCGCGCCCACGTCAGCGCGGCCCCGGCGGCCAGACCGGGCGCGACCATCGGCAGCGTCACGGTGCGGAAGACCCGGAACGGGGACGCGCCGAGCGAGGCCGCCGTCTCCTCGTAGCCGGGGCGCAGCCCGCCGAGCGCGCCCTCCAGGCTGATGACCAGGAACGGCATGGCCACGAAGGTGGCGGCCACCACCGCGCCGGAGGTGTGGAAGGGCAGCGTGATGCCGAACGTGTCCTCCAGCCACGGCCCGAGCAGCCCGCGCCGCCCGAAGGAGAGCAGCAGCGCCACCCCGCCGACGGTCGGCGGCAGCACCATCGGCAGCAGCACCAGCGAGCGCACCAGCGCCTTGCCGGGGAAGTCCACGCGCGCGAGGAGCCACGCCAGCGGCACGCCGAGCACGAGGGACAGGCCGAGCGCCCAGAACGAGACGAGGAGGGACAGCTTCAGCGCCTCGGTGACGCCCGGGCTGCTCAGATGCGTACCGAGGTCGTTCCAGGAGGTACGGGCCAGGACGCCGACGAGCGGCAGCAGCAGGAACGCGACGGCGAGCAGCGCGGGCACCAGGAGCGTGACGGGGGCGCGCGGACCGGCCGCGCGGGCACTCCCGCTCCAGCGGTGCGGCCGGCTGCTGATCTTCATCGCGGCTTCCTGGGGTAGTGCGGGGCTTTGCGTCGCGCCCCCCGTACGCGACGGGCCGCCCCGGACGGGGTGTCACAGGCGGGGTGTCACGAACGGGGTGTCACGGACGGGGTGTCACGGCTTCTGGAAGCCGGCGTCCTGGAGGATCTTCTGCGCCTCGGGGCCGCTGAGCCACCGTACGAAGGCGTTTGCCGCGTCGGCGTTCCTCGCGGACTTCAGGGTGGCGGCCGGGTACCGGGCGACCGCGTTCTGCGCGTCCGGGATCTCCACGGCGGCGACCTTGCCGGAGGCGGCGGTGTCCGTCCGGTAGACGATGCCCGCGTCGGCCTCGCCGAGCTCGACCTTGGTCAGGACGGCCCGTACGTTCGGCTCCTGCGAGACCGGTCTGACCGTGATCTTCTGCGCGTCCAGGACCTTCTGGCTGTAGCGGCCGACCGGCACCTCGGGCGCGGCGAGCACGACCTTCAGCTTGGTGTCGGCGAGGTCCGCCAGCGCGCCGACCTTCTTCGGGTTGCCCTTGCCGACCGCGATGACCAGCCGGTTCCTGGCGATGACGGTCGCGGCACCGGTGTCCGCCCGCAGGCCGTCCATGGTCTTGGTGTCCGCGGTGACCAGGGCGTCGGCGGGGGCGCCCTGCCGGACCTGGGCGGCCAGCTCCTGGGACCCGGCGAAGGAGAAGGTCACGCGGGTGCCCGGGTGCTCCTTCTCGTACGCGGCGCCCGCCTGCTGGAACACATCGGTGAGCGAGGCGGCGGCGAGAACGGTCAGCTTCGTTGCCGACGCCTCGGCGCCGCCCGGGTCGCTCTTGCCGTCGTCGTCCTTGCCGCAGGCGGCGAGGGGGACGAGCAGGGCGACGCCGACGACGGCAGCCGCGGTCCGGCGGCGGGTGAGGAAGGGGGGCATGGGACGGAACTCCTTCGGTGCCGAGCCGCGCCGGTGACGGCGACGCCGCTGGGAGACGGACGTGCGGGGATATCGGCGGATGTACGCGGACGCGCCGACGGGTAGGAGCGGGTGCTAGACGCGGTCGATGTGCACGCTGGTCGACTTCACACGGGCGGTCGCCCGCATCCCGACCCCCAGCCCGAGTTCCTCGACGGCCTCGCGGGTGAGCAGCGAGACCAGCCGGTGGGGTCCGGCCTGGATCTCGACCTGGGCGGCGACGTCACCGAGCTTCACGGCGGTGACGATGCCGGGGAAGGCGTTGCGGGCGGAGGTGTACGAGGTGTCGTCCTCGTCGGTGCCGCTCTGGGCGACCTCGACGGAGAACGCGGCCAGGTCGCGGCCGTCGATGACCCGGCGACCGCTGTCGTCGCGGTGGGTGGCGACGCGCCCCGCGTCCGCCCAGCGGCGGGCGGTGTCGGCGCTGACGCCGAGCAGACGGGCGGCCTGGCCGATCGTGTAGGACTGCATGTGCCACAAGATAGGCCAGTTCATGGCGCAGATACAGGGGCTTTGGGGCTATCTACGGCGCAGTTGCGGCCGGGGGTGGAGGAAGCTCCAGGGGCGTGCGGAAGCCGGGGTGCGCACGGTCGGGGTGCGGACGGCGCCGACGTCGTACGGCGTCCGGGGAAAGGTCCTGGGTCGTCAGCGGGAACCGGTCGTGCCGGTCACGGCCACACAAGGCAGTAGGGCTGATGCCCCGCCTCGTGCAGCCGCACCGAGAAGTCCTGCCACTCGTGCAGCAGCTGGTACACGTTGAACGCGTCGCGCGGGCCGCCCCGGTCCGGGACCGTGGACCAGATGAAGGCCGCCGCGCCCACCGTCTCCTCGCCGACGCCCCGCAGCGGGTCCACCACCGTCATCGGGAGCTTGACCACCGCGTAGTCGGGGTGGAGGACGACGAGTTCCAGCGGGGGGACCTTGTGCAGCGGTATGCCCTGGATGCCCGTGAGGACCATCGCCGCGACCGTCTCCGGCTTGATCTTGGTGAACATGCCGCCCATGCCGAGCTCGTCGCCGCCGAGCTCCTCGGGGCGCATCGAGATCGGCACCCGGGCCGCGGTGGCTCCGTCGGGCGCGCCGAAGTACTTGTAGGTCACCCCCACTCGGCCACTCCCGTTTCCCGGAACCGTGACGCGGTCGATGCGTTCGATCCGTTCGACCCGTTCCTCCGCGTCGCGCCGGTGCCGTCCCCGCCGACGGGCGCGTTCGGGACCCCGGTCATCGGTCCCCTCGCCCAGTCCGCCACCGCGATGCATATCTTTCACCCGATTGCTTGTAGCCCGACTGCTTTGTAGACGGCGCGACCCCCGCCGCGCAACCCGATCATCGTGTCAGTGACCTCCCCCACCGGGGTGCGGTGAAACACCTGTCCGCAAGAACGTCCGGGCCTCTGCCACCATGGCTGTGTGAGCTATCCGTACGAATACGACGCCCCAGTTTCGCAGACGCTATTCGACCGCGCGTCCCTTGTGACGCCCGGCGGCGTGAACTCCCCCGTCCGTGCCTTCCGCGCCGTGGGCGGTACGCCCCGGTTCATGGTGTCGGGTACGGGGCCCTATCTGACCGACGCCGACGGACGCGAGTACGTCGACCTGGTGTGTTCGTGGGGTCCGATGATCCTCGGGCACGCGCACCCCGAGGTGGTCGGGGCCGTGCGGGCCGCGGTCGCGCGCGGCACCTCCTTCGGTACGCCGGGGGAGGGCGAGGTCGCGCTCGCCGAGGAGATCGTCGAGCGGATCGAGCCCGTCGAGCAGGTCCGTCTGGTGTCGTCCGGCACCGAGGCGACCATGTCCGCGATCCGGCTCGCCCGCGGCTTCACCGGCCGCGCCAAGGTGATCAAGTTCGCCGGTTGCTACCACGGTCATGTCGACGCGCTGCTGGCCGCCGCCGGTTCCGGTCTGGCCACGTTCGCGCTGCCGGACACCCCGGGTGTCACCGGCGCCCAGGCCGGCGACACGATCGTGCTCCCCTACAACGACCTGGACGCGGTGCACGCGGCCTTCCACGCCCACCCGGGCGAGATCGCCTGTGTGATCACCGAGGCGTCGCCCGGCAACATGGGCGTCGTCCCGCCCGCCGAGGGCTTCAACGCGGGGCTCAAGGCGGCCTGCGCCAAGAACGGCGCGCTCTACATCTCCGACGAGGTGATGACCGGCTTCCGGACCAGCAGGGCGGGCTGGTACGGCGTCGACGGCGTCAAGCCGGACCTCATGACCTTCGGCAAGGTCATGGGCGGCGGCTTCCCGGCCGCGGCCTTCGGCGGGCGCGCGGACGTGATGGCCCATCTCGCCCCGGCCGGCCCCGTCTACCAGGCGGGCACCCTCTCCGGGAACCCGGTCGCCACCGCCGCGGGCCTCGCCCAGCTGCGGCTGCTCGACGACGCCGCGTACGAGAAGGTCGACGCGGTGTCCCGGGAGATCCAGCAGCTGGTCACGGGCGCGCTCACCAAGGAGGGCGTCGCCCACCGGCTCCAGACGGCGAGCAACATGTTCTCCGTCTTCTTCACCCCCGACGAGGTACGCGACTACGAGGACGCGAAGAAGCAGGAAGCGTTCCGCTTCACCGCCTTCTTCCACGCGATGCTGGCGAACGGCGTCTACCTGCCGCCGTCCGCCTTCGAGTCCTGGTTCGTCTCGACCGCCCACGACGAGCGCGCGATCGAGCGCGTCGCGGCTGCGCTGCCCGCCGCCGCACGCGCCGCCGCGGAGGCCACCGCATGAGTGACAGCACCCCCGACAGCGAGTTCACCGTCGTCCACCTGATGCGCCACGGCGAGGTGCACAACCCCGACGGCGTGCTCTACGGCCGCCGCGCCGGCTACCACCTCTCCGAGCTCGGCCGGCAGATGGCCGACCGGGTCGCCGAGCACCTGGCGGCCCGGGACATCACGCACGTCGTGGCGTCCCCGCTGGAGCGCGCCCAGGAGACGGCCACCCCGATCGCCAAGGCGCACGGCCTGGACCTCGGCACCGATGCCCGGCTGATCGAGGCGGGCAACGTCTTCGAGGGCAAGACCTTCGGCGTCGGCGACGGCGCCCTGCGCAAGCCCGCCAACTGGAAGCACCTCACCAACCCGTTCCGCCCGTCCTGGGGCGAGCCGTACGTCGAGCAGGTCGTACGGATGATGGGCGCCCTGGACGCGGCCCGTGACGCGGCCCGCGGCCACGAGGCGGTGCTGGTCAGCCACCAGCTGCCGATCTGGACCGTGCGCTCGTTCGTGGAGCGGCGGCGGCTGTGGCACGACCCGCGCAAGCGGCAGTGCACGCTCGCCTCGCTCACCTCGTTCACCTACCGCGGCGACAAGATCGTCTCGGTGGGCTACAGCGAGCCCGCCCGCGACCTGGTCCCGGCGCATCTGCTGGCCGGGGCGAAGCCGGCGAAGGGGAAGTCGAAGGGGTTCGGGGCGTAGGGCTGCCCCTGGGGGCTGTTCTTGGCTGCGGGCCGGTGGGGGGCTGGTCGCGCAGTTCCCCGCGCCCCTGGGTATCCGGGGGCGCGGGCAGCTGCGGATGACGGGCCCCTTCGCCTTCGCCGCCCCTCGTCGCCCTGCGTAGAACAAAACTGACGACGCGTACTATTTGCGAAGTTTTGTGCGACTGTACGGAACCATCGAGGGCTCACAGGCATCTCATCTGATGTCCACAGGGCTGTGGCCGGTGTGGACACCGGGGACGACGATGCGATGGGGACGAACGGTATGCGTGGGATCAGTCGAAGGGGAATGCTCGGGCTGGGACTGGGGGCCGCGGCGGCGGTCGGTGTGGCCGGTTGCGGTGGCGGTGACAGTTCGGACAGCGGCAAGGCCGGCTCCGGAAACGGCAAGGGCACCCAGGGCCCCGGCAAGAAGCCGGACGCCAAGCTCATAGGTGACGGCTCGACCGCCGACACCGGCAAGCARCCGCACCAGCCCCCCAAGCCCGTCCCCCTCGAACC
>NZ_JBJHPC010000476.1:0-5603 GCF_045257485.1 Streptomyces sp. YS-3
AGTGACGGCATCGCCCGAACGGCCCGCCCCGCAGGAGAACCTCCCCCTCGCCGTGATCACCGGCATGGCCGGGGTCGGCAAGAGTGCGCTCGCCGTCCATGTGGCGCACGCCCTGCGCGAGGAGTTCCCGGACGGGCAGCTGTATCTGAACCTGCGCGGCGCCACCCCGGGCCTCACCGCGCTCCCACCGATCCAGGCGCTCGCCGCGCTGCTCAACGCGCTGGGCGTCGACTCGCGCAACATCCCCGACAGCCCCGACGCCGCCTCCGCGCTGCTGCGGTCCCGGCTGGCCCCGACCCGTACGCTCCTCGTCCTTGACGACGCGGGCTCCGCGGCCCAGGTGCGACCGCTGCTCCCCGCGGGCGGGGGTTGCGCGGTGGTCGTCACCAGCCGTTCGCCGCTGGCCGCGCTCGACGGCGCGAGCCGTTTTCCGCTCGCCCCGATGACGGCCGCCGAGAGCCTGGGCCTGCTCCGGGCGGTCTCGGGGCGTGAACTGGCCGACGGCGCGGCCCGGTTGGTCGACCTGTGCGGGCGGCTGCCCCTGGCGCTGCGCGTCGCGGCGGCCCGGCTCGCCGCCCGCAGCGCGCTCACCCCCGACGCGCTCGCCGGACTCCTCGACGCCCAGGACGGGCGCCTCGACCACCTGGAGTACGACGACCTGAGTGTGCGCCGCTCCCTCGCCGTCGCGCTCGGCGCCCTCGATCCGGACGCCGCGCTGGCGCTGCGCCGCCTGGGCGCGCTCGACCTTCCGGGGTACGAAGTCCCCGTCGTCGCCCGCCTCATGGGCCTGTCCGGGCAGCGGGCCGCGGCGGCGCTGGACCGCCTCGTCGAGGTGGCGCTCCTGGACGAGACCTCGTACGGGCGGTACGCGCCGCACGACCTCGTGCGCGACTTCGCGCGCGAACTGGCCGCCCAGGACGACGCGCGCGAGGCGGCCGTAGAACGCGGGCTGCGCTGGTACGCCGAGGCGGCCCGGCAGAGCGGCCTGGTCCTCGCGCCGCCCGACCGCGAGGGCCCGGCGCGGGTCCCCGAGCCGGTCGGTGACGCCGCCCCCTTCGCGGACACCGCTGCCGCGCTGGCCTGGGGCGACCGCGAACTGCCCGCCGTCGTCACGCTCACCGAGCGGTACGCGCACCAGTCACCGACCGTGTTCCTGCTGGTCCGGGCGTACTTCAGCCATCTCCAGTACCGGGGCAAGTACGCGGCGCTGCGCCACCTCAACCGGTTCGTCCTGAGCGCCGCCCGGGCGAGCGGCGACCGCTTCGCGCAGGCCCACGCCATCGGGGACCTCGCCGGGGCGCACTTCCTGGCCAGCCGCGCCGAGGAGGCGCTCGGCCTGAACGACGAGGCGATCGCGCTGTGGCAGGAGCTCGGCGAGCGCAACCGTACGCAGCGGACCCTCGCCAACCGCGGCATGCTCCTGGAGCGCCTCGGCCGGTACCCCGAGGCCGCCGAGGCGCTGGAGCGGAGCCTGACCCTGACCCGCGAACTCGACGACGCCTACGGCGAGGCGATCATCCTCAGCCATCTCGGCAACCTGTACGAGCACACCGACGCCCGCCTGGCCATCGACCACCACGAACGCAGCCTCACGACCGGCTGCCGCATCGGCAGCGAGCTCCTGGTGCACACCGCGCACTGCAACATCGGCTACGCCCACATCACCCTCGGCGAATGGGCCGACGCCGTCGGCCACTTCGAGCGGGCGCTGCGGATTCTCGGCGAACAGGGCGACTGGCACGGGCGCTCCCAGTCCTGGGTCGGCCTGGTGCGGGTCCTGGGGGAACTGGGCCGCACCGACGAGGCGTACGCCGCCTGCGCGGACCTCCTCGACCAGGCCGTCGAGCGCTGCGACGCGTACACCGAGGGCCTCGGAAGGCGGGAGTACGGCCGCCTGGAGCGGTCACGGGGGCGTCCGGCGGAGGCGCGGTCCCAGTGGGAGCGGGCCCTGAAGGCATTGGAGGGCGGCGACCGCAAGGCGTACGCCGAGGTGGCTGAGCTGCTGGCGGGACTGGAGGCGGGGGCCGACGCGGAAGCGGGGGCCGACGCGGGAGCGGGTTGAAACATTTCCGGGCCCCTGGCGCGTCAATGAGGTGTAGGGGAGGTCAAGGGGTCGGGGGAGAGCATGAGAAGGCCGGGGCAGCAGAAGCAGCCGAGACTGGGGCGCCAAGCGCGCCAGGCACGCACGGATGAGTTCCTTGAGTTCGCGTCCGGCCGCACGAGCCATCTTTTCCGTGCCGCGTGCCTGCTGACCAGCGGAGACACCCATCTCGCCGAGGACCTGGTCCAGGAGACGCTGGGGCGGATGTACGCGGTGTGGGGCCGGATGTCCCGGATCGACAATCCCGCGGGATACGCGCAGGCGGTCCTTGTGCGTACGTTCCTCACCCACCGGCGAAGGCGGTCTGCCGAGGAGCGACCCCTCGGGGAACTACCGGACCGGCCCATGAGTACGGAGGGCGATCCGGCTCTGCGGCTCGCCCTGCTCGACGCGCTCGCCCGGCTCGCCCCCAAGGACCGCGCGGTGGTGGTCCTGAGGTACTGGGAGGACCGCAGCGTGGAGGAGACGGCGGAGGCGATGCGGGTCAGTTCGGCCGCGGTCCGCACCCGCTCGGTGCGCGCGCTGGCCAAGCTGCGCGAACACCTGGGCAGCAGCCTGGCGGAGCTCGCCGCGCTCTGACGGCGCGAACAACCAGGCAGGGAACACGTCGGTACGGCAGTAGGTGAGCACGGCGGTACGGCGGTACGGCAGCACGGCGGTACGGCAGCACGGCGGTACGGCAGTACCTCAGCACGGCAGTTCGGCATCACAGACCAAGAACAACCACTGACCACGAAGCGAGGAGTGGGGTTCCACCATGCCTTTTGAAGACCAGCTCGGCGATGCGATGCGCAGCACCGGCGACGGCTTCGTCCCGCAGGACAGCCGCGCTCTGCTCGACGGCGCCTTGATCAGCGGGCGCCGCCGGCTGGCCCGGCGCCGGGTCGCCACGGTGACCGGCAGTGTGGTGGCGCTGGCCGCGGTGGGCCTCGGCGGCGCCTGGGCGTCCGGACTGGTCGGCGGCTCGTCCGGCGACAACGGGGGCTCCGGGGGCGGCGCGTCGGCGTCCGTGGCGGCGCCGCCGAAGTCGACGCTCCCGGACCATGTGTCGGTCAGCGCGGAGCAAATGATCAAGAACCTCATCGGACTGCTTCCGCACGGGAAGACGAGCGAGGAGCATGGGCGGGGCGCGGGCGGCTCGGACAGCAAGTTCTCGATGCCGACCGCCTCGGTCGTCTTCGACGACGGCAAGGGCAAGGGGTCGGTCAGTATCGCGCTGAGCACCGTCGATCCGGCGGGCCAGAGTGCCGGCGAATACGTGAGCTGCCCGTCGAAGGCGATCACGGACTACGACCACTGCTCGGCTGAGGTGCTGCCCGACGGCTCGCGGTTCATGCTCTTCCAGGGGTACGAGTACCCGGACCACCGGGAGGAGACGAAGAACTGGCGGGCCACCCTGGTCACCCCGAAGGGGGTGCTGATCGACGCGAGCGAGTACAACGCGCCTGCCGAGAAGGGCGCGACGATCACCCGGGCCGAGCCGCCGCTGACCGGCGGGCAGATGAAGGCACTCGTCACGGCCGAGGTGTGGAAGACGACCATGGCGGGCGCCAAGGTGCCGCGCCCGGACCCGGTGCCGCGTGGTGAGCCGAGCGGGGCTTCGATGCAGCGCGAGCTGATCGCCTCTCTGCCGAAGGCCCTCAAGGTCGTCGACCAGGGCAACCAGGGAGGCTACGCGTTCGCGGTCGTCGACGACGGCAAGGGCAGAAGCCTGGTCGGCATCAACGTCCAGCCCGGCATGGGGGATGTGCCGCTGCAGGGTTCGGTGTCGACGCTCCCCAACGGCACCCGCGTAGGCGAGGAGCAGCGCGCCGGTGAGAAGGGCGGTGCCGGCGTGGTGTGGTGGACGGTGGACACCATCCGTAAGAGCGACCTGCGCGTGGTGATCAGCGCGTTCAACACGGGCAACCAGCACGATCCGGCGACGCGCGCGACGCCCGCGCTGACGATGTCCCAGCTGAAGGCGATAGCACTGGACCCGAAGTGGGACACGCTCCGCTGAACCAACAGGCAAGGCCAACCAGAACGGTCAACCGGTAAGGCCAACCGGTACGCCCGACCGGAACGGCCAACCCGTAAGGCCGACCGGAACGGTCCCACCCCCACCCGCCGGGTCGCCGGTGAGGTTCCACGGGCGGCGGCTGCCTCACTTCGCCTCCGAGTACCGCTCCACCACCGCCGTCGTGAACGGGAACCTCACCGGGGTCTCCCCGAACGCGATCCGACCGGCCAGCTCGCCGGCCGTGCGGATCGCCTGGACGACCTGGGGGGCCTCGGCCTCGGGGCAGTGCACGATGACCTCGTCGTGCTGGAAGAAGACCAGCTCGGCCCGCATCCCAGCGGTGGCGAGCTCCTGTCGCAGCGCGGCGAGCAGCAGCAGGGCCCAGTCGGCGGCGCTGCCCTGGACGACGAAGTTACGGGTGAAGCGGCCCCGGGCGCGGGCGTTGGTGGAGGCGTAGCCGGGGGTGAACTCCCCGTCGGGGGAGGGGAGGTCGGAGCCGTCCTGCTGGGGGAGCCCCGCCTCGCCGTCGTCGTCCGCTCCGGCGGCGGGCGGGCTGGTGCGGCCGAGCCAGGTCCGTACGAGCCGGCCCTCCTCGCCCGCCTTCGCCGCGTCGTCCACGTAGGCGACGGCGCGGGGGAAGCGGCGGCGCAGGGCGGCGAGGTTCTTGAGGCCGTCGCCGGACGTCTGACCGTAGATCGCGCCGAGGAGGGCCAGCTTGGCGTGGTCGCGGTCGCCGGAGAAGGCGCGGTCCGACAGGGCGGTGTAGAGGTCGCCTTCGTGCCCGGCCACCTCCATCAGGCCGGGGTCGCGGGAGATCGCGGCGAGCACGCGGGGCTCCATCTGGTCGGCGTCGGCGACGACCAGGCGCCAGCCCTCGTCGGCCACGACGGCTTGCCGGATGACCTTGGGGATCTGCAGGGCGCCCCCGCCGTTGGTGGTCCAGCGGCCACTGACGGTGCCGCCCGGGGTGTACTCGGGGCGGAAGCGGCCGTCGCGCACCCAGTCGTGCAGCCAGCTCCAGCCGTGGGCGGTCCAGATCCGGTACAGCTTCTTGTACGCGACCAGCGGGGCCACGGCCGGATGGTCGATCTCCTCCAGGGCCCAGCGGCGGGTGGAGGTCAGCCGGACGCCCGCCTCGGCGAACGCCCGGATGACGTCGGCGGGCAGGTCGGGCCGGACCCGGCGGCCGAAGGCGGCCGACACCTGGTCCGCGAGCTCGGCGAGCCGGCGGGGCTCGCCGCCGCCCGCGTACCGCTCGCCGAGCAGGTCGTGGAGCAGGGCGCGGTGGACGTCGGCGCGCCAGGGCACCCCGGCCCGGTGCATCTCGGCGGCCACCAGCGTCCCGGCGGACTCGGAGGCGGTCAGCAGCCGCATCCGGCCGGGGTGCTCGGCCTTCTCGTGCCGCCGCTGCTGTTCCGCGTACACCTCGACCAGGGCTTCGAGGGGCAGGGCGGTGCCGCTCGGCGGTTCGAAGAGGGAGGACTGGCGGTGGGGCTCGGC
>NZ_JBJHPC010000477.1:0-5595 GCF_045257485.1 Streptomyces sp. YS-3
CCCCGGGAGGGGGTGCGGCAGGGGGTTACAGCCCCTGCCAGGCCGGCTTGTTCGCGTACGTGTGGCGGAAATACTCCGCCAGCTTCAGCTTCGACGCCGCCCCCTCATCCACCACCACCGTCACATGTGGATGCAACTGCAGCGCCGACGCGGGCACCACGGCCGCCACCGGCCCCTCCACGGTCTGGGCCACCGCCTCCGCCTTGCCCTCGCCCGTGGCGAGCAGCACCACGTGCCGCGCCTCCAGGATCGTGCCGATGCCCTGCGTGATGACGTGGTGCGGCACCTGCTCGATGTCGTCGTCGAAGAAGCGCGCGTTGTCCACCCGCGTCTGCTCCGTCAGCGTCTTGATCCGGGTGCGGGAGGCGATCGAGGAGCAGGGCTCGTTGAAGCCGATGTGCCCGTCGGTGCCGATCCCGAGGATCTGGAGGTCCACACCCCCGGCCGCCACCAGCGCCCGGTCGTACGCGTCGCACGCCGCCTGGACGTCCGCCGCCGAGCCGTCCGGCCCGATGAACGAGTCCGGGCCGAGCCCGAGCGGCTCCACGACCTGGCGGATCACGGTCGCGCGGTAGGACTCGGGATGGCCGGCCGGCAGCCCGACGTACTCGTCGAGCTGGCACACCCGCGCCCGCGAGACATCCACCGCGCCCGCCGCGACCTTGGCCGTCAGCGCGTCGTAGATGGGCAGCGGGGTCGAGCCGGTGGCCACGCCGAGCAGGGCGTCGGGCTTGCGGCGCCACAGCGCCGCGATGGTCTCCGCGATGAGCTCGCCGCCCGCCTTGGCGTCCGGGACGATGACAACTTCCACGTGGGCCTGCCGATCTGGAGAGGGACGTACGTAACTGACCAGGGTGGTATAGACCAATCTAGCAGAGCGGGCCCGCCCCCCGCTGGCGGTCGTACCGTCCGCCATGGTCGACTGAAGGGGTTTCGGCAAGGCGTACAGAGACCGCCCCTGGGAGGCATGGCGTATGTCGTCGACACAGACCGGGGCGCCCCACGGCGAGCAGCCCGGCCGGATCATGCACGGGGAGATGGCCGAGCAGCCGGCCGTACTGCGCCGCATCCTCGCCGACGGGGCCCCGCGCATCCGCGAGGTGGCCGCCGCGATCGCCGCCCGCGCCCCCCGCTTCGTCCTGCTGACCGCCCGCGGCACCTCCGACAACGCCGCCCTGTACGCCAAGTACCTGCTGGAGATCCGGCTCGGGATGCCCTGCGGGCTCACCTCGATGTCCACGACCACCGCGTACGGCGCCCGCCCCGACCTCAGCGACGTCCTCGTCATCACCGTCAGCCAGTCCGGCGGCTCGCCCGACCTCGTCGACTCCACCCGGGCCGCCCGGCGCGCGGGCGCGATCACGCTGGCCGTCACCAACAACGCCGACTCACCGCTCGCCGCCGTCTCCGAGCACCACATCGACATCCTGGCCGGGCCGGAGAAGGCGCTGCCCGCGACCAAGACGTACACCGCCTCGCTGCTCGCCCTCTACCTCTTCGTGGAGGGGCTGCGCGGCGGGGACGTCTCGGCGGCCGGGGCGCTGCCGGGGCTCGCGGACCGGATCCTGGCGCGCCAGGACGAGGTGCGGCAGCTGGCCTCGCGCTACCGCTTCGCCGAGCGCATGGTCATCACCTCGCGCGGCTACGGCTACCCCACGGCCAAGGAGGCCGCTCTCAAGCTGATGGAGACCAGCTACATCCCCGCCCTGTCGTACTCCGGCGCGGATCTGCTGCACGGCCCGCTCGCCATGGTCGACAACATCTCGCCGGTGATCGCGGTGGTGACCGACGGCCGCGGCGGCCAGGCGCTCCAGCCGGTGCTCGACCGGCTGCGCGGCCGGGGCGCCGACCTCTTCGTCGTCGGCCCCCGGGCGCAGGTGGACGCCGCCTCCGCCGGGTTCGTCCTGCCGGTCGAGGGCGTCCCCGAGGAGCTCCAGCCGGTCCTGGAGATCCTTCCGCTGCAGCTCCTCGCCTACGAGGTGACCATCGCCCGCGGCCAGGACCCCGACGCCCCCCGCGCCCTGGCGAAGGTGACCGAGACCCGCTGACCCGGGTGCGAAGGGGGCCCGAGGGGTGGAACGGGCTAGGCGTAACGCCCCGCGCATGGCAGGCTCGTACCCGCCTGGAGCAGGGCCGGCAAACGGATGGACAGCGATGAATGGTCTAGTCCACAATGGCCCAGCAGGCCCCCGGCCTCCCCGCACAGGAGGCCGGACCGAGGAATCCGGCGCTCTCTGCCCTGACGGCGCCGAGGACCTCCCGTAAGGCCGAGGGGCACCGCACACCCGTCGGCCGGCAGTTCCGGGCTGCGGTGCCGGACGGGCCGAGGGTCCCGCCCCGGCGCCGTAGCCCGCGCGGGTACCCTCGCTGACGTGCCCTCCATGAACGACCTCGTACGCCAGCACACCGCTCTCAGTGAATCCGACCTGGAGTGGCTCCATCTGCTGGTCTCGGAGTGGCAGCTGCTCTCCGACCTCTCCTTCGCCGACCTCGTGCTGTGGGTGCCCACCCTCGACGGCACCCGGTACGTCTCCGTCGCGCAGATGCGGCCCAACACCGGGCCCACCTCCTACCAGGACGACATGGTCGGCCATCTCGTCCCGCGCGGCCGGCGCCCGCTGCTCGACGCCGCCCTGGACGAGGGCCGGATCGTGCGCGAGGGCGACCCCGAGTGGCGCGAGGAGGTGCCGGTGCGGGTCGAGTCCATCCCCGTACGCCGCGAGGGCCGCGTCCTCGGGGTGATCGCGCGCAACACCAACCTGCTCACCGTGCGTACCCCCTCCCGGCTGGAGCTCACCTACCTCCAGTCCGCCTCCGACCTCGCGCAGATGATCGCCGCCGGGTCCTTCCCCTTCCCCGGGCAGCAGGTCGACATGGACGCCTCCCCGCGCGCCGGGGACGGCCTGATCCGGCTGGACGCGGACGGCATCGTCCAGTACGCCTCGCCCAACGCGCTGTCCGCGTACCACCATCTGGGGCTCGCCTCCGACCTGGTCGGCCAGCACCTGGGGGAGCTCACCGCCCAACTCGCGCCCTCGCGCGGGCCGGTGGACGAGGCGATCGCCAAGCTGGCCAGCGGCTACGCCCCGCGCGAGACCGAGGTCGAGGGCAGCGGCGGGGTCATCCAGCTGCGCGCCATCCCGCTCAAGCCCAAGGGCACCCGGATCGGTTCGCTGGTGCTGCTGCGGGACGTGACCGAACTGCGTCGGCGCGAGCGCGAGTTGATCACCAAGGACGCCACCATCCGGGAGATCCACCACCGGGTGAAGAACAACCTCCAGACGGTGGCGGCCCTGCTGCGCCTCCAGGCCCGGCGGATCGACTCCGCGCAGGGGCGCGAGGCGCTGAACGAGGCGGTACGGCGGGTCGGCTCGATCGCGATCGTGCACGAGACGCTCTCGCAGAACCTGGACGAGCGCGTCGAGTTCGACGAGATCGCCGACCGGGTGCTCGCGATGGTGGCGGAGATCTCCCCGGGCAAGGTCGTCTGCCGCCGTACGGGCCGCTTCGGCATCCTGGACGCCGAGGTCGCCACCCCGCTCGCGATGGTCCTCACCGAGATCCTCCAGAACGCCCTCGAACACGCCTTCGCCCAGGGGGAGCAGGGCACGGTCGAGGTCTCGGCGGTGCGCGGCGGCACCCGCGAGGACGCCCGGCTGCTGATCACCGTGCGCGACGACGGCCGGGGGCTGCCCGAGGGCTTCGACCCCCAGACGGCCGGCAACCTGGGTCTGCAGATCGTCCGCACCCTGGTCGAGGGCGAGCTCGGCGGCGCGTTCGACATGGTGGCGGCGCCGGAGCGGGGCACCCAGGTGGTGCTCGACGTGCCGGTACGGGCCGACAAGTAATCCCCGGGCGCGCCCGGCGGGCGGGCCGCACACAGCAGCGAGCCCCGGACCGCGAACGGTCCGGGGCTCGGATGCTGTGGGTTACTTCTGCTGCGCGCTGCGGCTCGGGGGGCGGTAAGTGCGTACTCGCTGTACGCGCCGCGCGGGCCTAGGCAGGAGGGGGGATCAGGCGGTCGCGTTGCGCGCCCGGTTGCGAGCGGCACGGCGCTTCATCGCGCGGCGCTCGTCCTCGCTGAGGCCACCCCAGACGCCGGAGTCCTGGCCGGACTCGAGCGCCCACTGCAGGCACTGCTCCATGACGGGGCAGCGGCGGCAGACGGCCTTGGCTTCCTCGATCTGCAGCAGCGCAGGACCGGTGTTGCCGATGGGGAAGAACAGCTCGGGGTCTTCCTCACGACAAACGGCGTTGTGACGCCAGTCCATGGCTGCTACCTCTCTTGGTGTTACGTATGGGTGCTTGTGAATGTGAACGCTTTCACGAATCCCCCCGCAAGGGAAGGGCCGACTTCCAGTTGGACTGGTTGTGGTCCGGAGTTTGAGGAGGGGTTCTGGCTCTCACGGAGGCTGGTGTTGCGGGCCGTCCCGATCGCCATGTAGAGATTCGCAAACCTCGGCGGCGGATACAACCCCTTCCGGAAAGTTTTTTTTGATTCCTCGGTGTCGACTGGGTCACAGTCGTACTTCTATGGGGTGGGGCCCAGCCCAAACGTTCGAGTTAAAGGACTTTCGGCCCTTCCACTCACACAATCACACGCAGTGCACGGCGTACGCCTGTGAACGTCACGCTCGTACGCAGACCGAGGTGGTCGCCGTCCATCTGGAAGGGCAGCGGGGCCTTGGAATGCAAGGTGAAGGCCGTGAGGTCATGCAGTGAAACCGCGTGCTTGCCGTGTGGACCCTTCTCGGGGGTCGAGGTCAGCAGCTGGGTGGCGTAGCGGGCTGCCGAGGAGGTCGAGAGTCTGGTGAGCGAGAGCACATCGAGGGCCGTCTCGAAGGACGCCTCCGGAGTCGCGTACACCGGCCGGTTGCCCAGGTAGGTCCACGGGGAGGTGTTGCAGACTATGGACATCACCAGGTCCTCGACCGGGTCCTGCCCGGGCCGCTCCAGGGTGATCGTGCCGTGCCGCCGGTGCCGCTCGGCGAGGAACTGCCGGGCCACCTGGCGCAGGTACAGGCTGTGGGTGGAGCGTCTGCCGCGTTCGCGCTGCTGTTCGACCCGGCCGACCACGCCCGCGTCGAAGCCGAGTCCGGCACAGAACGTGAACCAGCGGTCCGGGACGCCCTCGTCCTCGGTGCCCGGTGTGCCGGCCGCGAGGCCCAGGCTCACCGTGCGGCCCCGCCCCTCGCGCAGGGCGTCCAGCAGTATGCCGGTCGCCTCCACGGGCTCGTTCGGCAGCCCGATCGCGCGCGCGAAGACATTGGTGGAGCCGCCGGGGACCGCCGCGAAGCTGGGCAGGTTCTCCGGATCGGGGCCGTTGTGCAGCAGTCCGTTGACGACCTCGTTGACCGTGCCGTCCCCGCCGAGAGCCACGACCAGGTCGATGTCGCTGCTCTCCGCGGCCCGCCGCCCGAGGTCGCGGGCGTGCCCCCGGTACTCCGTGGTCACGGCCTCCAGCTTCATCTCACTGGCCAGCGCGTGGATGAGGACATCACGGGTGCGGGCACTGGTGGTGGTAGCCGCCGGGTTGACCACGAGAAGTGCACGCATGGTCGCCAGAGTACCTACCGGGCGGTACCGGGCGCAGTC
>NZ_JBJHPC010000478.1:0-5567 GCF_045257485.1 Streptomyces sp. YS-3
CGCTCGGGGTGCTCGGGGCGGCGCGGGTGTAGCGGCCCGCCGGCGGTCCGCTACACCCGCGCCGCCCCGAGCACCCCGAGCGCCCGCCGGGCCACCTCGCGCCCGATCGGCAGGGACGCGGTGGCCGCCGGGGACGGGGCGTTCAGGACGTGGATCGTGCGGGGGGCCTCGCGGATGAGGAAGTCGTCGACCAGGGTGCCGTCGCGCAGCACCGCCTGGGCGCGCACACCGGACGGGGCGGGGCGGAGGTCCTCGTCCCGGACGTCGGGGAGCAGCCGGCGGACCGCCTCGGTGAAGGCGCGGCGGGAGAGCGAGCGGTGGATCTCGCCCGCTCCGTACCGCCAGTGGCGGGCGGCGATGCGCCAGGTGCCCGGCCAGCTCAGGGTCGAGGCCAGCTCGGCGGGGCGGACCGTACGCCAGTCGTAGCCCTCGCGGGCCGCGGCGGGGACCGCGTTCGGCCCGACGTGGACGCCGCCGCCGATCCCCCGGGTCAGATGCACCCCGAGGAAGGGGAACGCCGGGTCCGGCACCGGATACACCAGCCCCTTGACCAGGCCGGGCCGCGCCAGGTCGTAGTACTCGCCCCGGAACGGCACGATCCGCACCCCCGGGTCGTCCCCGGCCAGCCGGGCCACCCGGTCGCAGTGCAGCCCCGCGCAGTTCACCAGCGCCCGGGCCCTGAGCACCGCCCCGGTCGAGGTGCGCACGGCCACACCCGAGTCGGGGCGGCGCGATATCCGCACGGCCTCCGTCCCGTACCGGATCTCCGCGCCGGACAGCTCGGCCAGCCGGGCCGCCACCGCCGGGTAGTCGCAGATGCCGGTGGTGGCGACGTGGATCCCCGCGAGGCCCTGGACCTCCGGCTCGTACTCCGCGATCTGGGCGGGGCCCAGCTCGCGCACCGGGATGCCGTTCTCCCGGCCGCGCTGGACCAGGGCGTGCAGCCGCGGCAGCTCGGTGCGGTCGGTGGCCACGATGAGCTTGCCGGTCACCTCGTGGGGCAGGCCCTGCTCGGCGCAGAACGCCACCATCTCGGCGGCTCCGCGCACCCCGAACCGCGCCTTGAGGGAGCCGGGGCGGTAGTAGATCCCGCTGTGGATCACCCCGCTGTTGCGGCCGGTCTGGTGGCGGGCCGGGCCGGCCTCCTTCTCCAGGACGGTCACCCGGGTGCTGGGCGACGCCTGGGCGAGGGCATACGCCGTCGACAGACCGACGATCCCGCCGCCGATCACCAGCACGTCACAGTCGTACGCGGTCACCACCACACCTCCCACCCCAGATAGTGCACTGGCCCACTGACAACGCCGGTAAACCCGTCGCGGAAGTGATCTACGCCGGGGCCACCAGGAGCGGCCGGGCCCGTTCGCGCAGCTCCACGACGCGCGGCTCGTCCCCGTAGGGCTCCAGGCGGTGCAGCAGGTCCCGTACGTACTCGGTGGTGCGCGCCGAGGAGATCCGTCCGGCGACCTCCACCGCGCGCGTGCCCGCGGCGCAGGCGGCGTCCAGATTGCCCGACTCCAGCTCGGCCACCGCCGAGACCACGAGCCGCAGGCCGTGCGAGCGCACGAACTCCTCGGTGGGGCGCGACAGCGCCTGCTCGGTGAAGCGGCGCACCTGGCGCGGGGCCTTCAGGTCGCGGTAGCACTCGGCCGCGTCCGCCGCGAAGCGGTCGTACGAGTAGAAGCCCAGCCAGGACGGGTCCGCGTCGCCGTCCCGGGAGCGCTCCAGCCACGACTCGGCTGCCTTCAGCGCGGCGCCGGCCGCGAGCGCGTCGCCCGCCTTCGCGTGCGCGCGTGCCTCGACGAGCCGGAAGAAGCTCATGGTGCGGGCGGTCGCCAGGCCCCGGTTGCGCTCGACGGCGGCCTGCGCGAGGTCCACGCCCTCGTCGGCGAAGCCCCGGTAGGTGGCCTGGAGCGACATGGAGGCGAGCACATAGCCGCCCAGCGGGACATCGGCCGCCGCGCGCGCGAGGCGCAGCGCCTGGATGTAGTAGCGCTGCGCGGCCTCCTGCTGGCCGGTGTCGAAGGCCATCCAGCCGGCCAGCCGGGTCAGCTCGGCGGTCGCCCCGAAGAGCCCCCGGCCGACCTCGTCCGAGTACGAGCCGAGCAGCAGCGGGGCCGCGTCCACCCGCAGGCACTCGGGGACCATCGACGAACGCCAGTCACCGCCGCCGTACTTGGAGTCCCAGCGGCGGGCGTCCTCGGCCGCCTCGCGCAGTTTGGCCACATCGCTGTGGCCGACCTTCAGCGGTGTCCCGGCCGCCCCGTCGTGGTCGCGCGCCACCGACGAGTCGGCGGGGGTTATGAGCCAGCGGGAGGCGGGGGTCGCGTACGCCGTCACCGCGAAGGATCCGGCCAGCGACTGCCAGATGCCGCCGCCCGCGCGCCGTCCGGCGAGATCGAGCCGGTAGAGCTCGGTCGCGGAGCGGACCGCCTCGCCCACGTCGCGCGGGAACGCCAGACCGACCTCGGGCGCCGGGTCGGCGTCGGCGAGGCCTATCTCGTGCAGCGGCACCGGGCGGCCGAGCTTGGCGCCGATGGCCGCCGCGATCAGATGGGGCGCGGCGCCCTGGGGGACCATCCCCTTGGAGACCCAGCGGGCCACCGATGTCTTGTCGTAACGAAGGGTCAGACCGCGTTGCGCACCGAGGTCGTTGACCCTTCTGGCCAGTCCGGCGTTGCTGATTCCCGCGAGGGCGAGAACGGTGCCGAGCTTCTCGTTCGGCCCGCGTTGCTCCCTGGACATGCGCCACCCCTCGACACAGACGGCGTCCCCCGGGGCCGCGCCCCGGGTCCGTCCGGCCGCACACTCGTGTGGCCGAGCCCCCAGGAATATGCCGCCCGCGGAGAACAGCAGTGCACCCAGCGTAGTTCGCCGCATCCCGACCGTTAAGGGGCGGTGTTCCGGATGGCGGGATTGCTCTCCGTACGGACGAGTTGGGCCCCGGGGCGCGTGCTCCGGGTGTGTGGCCGTGCGCGGTGCGTGCGCTCTGGCCCGCGCGGAGCGGGAAGCGCTTCCATGTCAGGTGCGTGGGTCGGCCCGCTGAACTGGTTCCAGTGGGCTGGGGGACACCGTCGCCTCAATCCCCGCGGGCGGCGGACCGGTCCGGGAGGCGGACAGCGCCTCCCGGACTGGGGGTCCCGTGTGCCGGCTCCGCTGCCCGTTTCATGCCCGCTCCGGGGCCTCCGCCACGCGCGCCCGGGGTGAAGTTGGCCGAAAAGCGATGGTCCCCTCTCACCCGGAAACACCGCTTCCGCGCCGCTGAGGAGCTGTCAATCGGCCATCCATGGGAGCGCGTTCACTTTTTGCGCGCGCTACCCCGAGGCCCCTCCCGCACGCCATTGTCATGGCAGCATGGTCCCGAGCGACCTCAGAACCGCCTGCCTGTGGCTGGTCCCGGTTCTGTCGGCGCGGGCGACGGGTTGTCCACAGGCTGTGGAGGCGGCGATGCGGTGGCTGGTGGGCTGGAGCAGTGTCGCCGCGAGGTTCGGTGCCATCGGTACGGCCGGCGCCCTGGGCGCGCCCGAGGAGGGGCGCACGGTGCATCCGGTCGGCTCCCAGCTGCTGTGGGGCGACCCCGACCCGCTCTGGGCGGTCGGCGACTGGCGCCCCGACGAGATCCGCGTGGTCAGCGTGGGGGCGGACACCCGGCTCGCGGTCCTGGGCTGCTGCGCCGCCAGCGACGAGGAGCTGCGGGTAGGACTGTTCGCGGCACGCGGGGGCGCGCTGCGGCACCTGTCGGCATGGCCGGGCAGCTATACGGCGGTCGCCCAGGTCGGCCGCAGGGTCACTGTCGTCGGTGACCTGGCCGGCGCCCGCCCCGTCTTCTACACGCCCTGGGCGAGCGGCACCGCGTACGCCACGGCCGCCCTGCCGCTCGCCGACCTCATCGAAGCCCAGCTGGACATCGGCCACCTGGCGGCGCTGCTCGCCTGCCCCGACGTACCCGAGGCGCTCGGCGACTCCACCCCCTACGCGGGCGTACGGCGCATCCCGCCCGGCCACGCGCTCGTCCTGCGCGAGGGCTCGCGGGAGATCACCGGGTACGAGCCGATGGCCTCGCTCGCCGTCGCCGCCGCCCAGGTCGACGAGGAGAGCGCGGTGAACGGCGTACGGGAGGCACTGGTCGCGGCGGTACGGGCCCGGCTCACCGCGCCGCGCCACGCCCCCGAGACCCTGCCGCCGGACCCGGGGCCGGTGCCCGGCATGGGCCCCGCCGAGCGGCGCGCCGCGCGCGGGGGCCCGGCTCCCGGTATCGGCGCCGACCTCTCGGGCGGTCCGGCCTCGGCCACCCTCGCGCTGCTCGCCGCCGGGCTGCCCGGCAACCCCGGCACGGTGCTCGGCCACGGCACCGGCGCGGGCGAACGGCTCCTCGCGGTCACCTTCAACGACCTCGCCGTGCCCGGCCGCCGAGCCGAGGCCGAGGTGGAGCGGGCCGGGGCGATCGCGGCCAACCCCCGGCTGCACCACGTGGTGGTGGCCGGCGACGAGGAGGCCCTGCCCTACGCGGAGCTCGCCGGACCGCTCACCGACGAGCCGGGCCCCTCCCTGGTCATGGCGGAGCGCCACCGCCGCCGGCTGGCCGCGGGCAGCGCGGACCACTTCACCGGCAGCGGGGCGCGCCAGGTCCTGGACGCCCATCCGGCGCGCCTGGCCGACCTGCTGATGGACCGGCAGCGCCGCCACCTCCTGCGCCCCGCGGCGGCGCTGGCCAAGGCGGGCGGCCCCTCCGCGAACTCCCTCTTCGTCCCGCTCACGGTGTACCGGGCCGCGCGCCGGCTCGCCCGTACGCCGTACCGGACGGGCATCGAGTCGGCGGCCGAGCGGCTGCGGCGCGACGCGGACCTCGTCGACGCGGCGGCCGAGACCCCGCTCGACGCCTCGCTCGCGTCCCTGGCCTGGACCCGGCCCGGGCCGGCCGCGCGGTGGCTCACCGGGGAGGCGCTGGCTGAAGTATCGATCCGGCTGATGGCGTCCGCGACGCGGCCCGCGACGGTGCTGCGCCCCGGCGAGGCACGGGCCCGCGCGGCCCTCGCGCGGTACGCCGCCGACCACCGCGTCCTGGAGCAGGCCGCCGAGATCCGCAGCCAGCGGCTGCACGCGCCGTTCCTGGACAACCAGGTGGTACGGGCGTGCCGCGCCCTGCCCGAGGCGGTGCGGGTGCAGCCGGGGGCGCGGGCGGCGATCCTGCGGACGGTCCTGGCGGGGTCCGGGGTGCGGGACCTGCCGCCCGGCTGGGGCGCGACGTCCCACGCCTCGTCCACGGCGGCGGCCCGCGCGGGTCTGCGCCGCGCGATCGACCCCCTGATCGCGCTCTTCGAGGCCCCGCTGCTCGCGGACGCGGGCCTGATCGAGGCCCGCACGGTCCGCCGTGCCCTGCGGGCCGCGGCGGCGGGCGAACGCCTGCCGCTGGACGGCCTGGCGGACCTGATCTCCACGGAGCTGTGGCTGCGGCGGCTGCTGTCGCGCCGGGGCACGTGCTGGACGGGGGCGGCTGCGCCGAAGCAGCGGGCGGTGGCAGGCGGCGTAACCCGCTCCCGCCCCCCACTCCGAGCGTAGGGCCCACC
>NZ_JBJHPC010000479.1:0-5564 GCF_045257485.1 Streptomyces sp. YS-3
CCTCAAAGGAGAACCCCCATGACCATCCTCGTCACTGGCAGCCGCGGCACCGTCGGCTCCACCCTCGTCTCCCGTCTGCACGCCGCCGGCACCCCCGTGCGCGCGGCCTCCGCAGCTCCCGAGAAGCTCGACCTGCCCCCGGACATCGCGACCGTACGACTCGATCTTGACGACCCCGCCACCTTCCCGGCCGCCCTCGCCGGGGCCCGCCAGGTCTTCCTGTACGCCAACCCCGCCCACATCGACGCCTTCCTCGACGAGGCCAGGACCGCCGGAGTGGAGCACATCGTGCTGCTCTCCTCCAGCTCCGTCCTGTACGCGGGCGCACGGGACAACCCGATCGCGCGCCGCCACCACGCCGTCGAACAGGCCCTGAAGGCCTCGGGCATCGACGCCACGCTGCTGCAACCGGGCGCCTTCGCGGGCAACGCGATGGGCTGGGCCCGGTCCGTCAGGACCACCGGCACCGTCGCCCACCCCTACCCCGGCACCCAGGCCAGCCCCATCCACGAGGCGGACGTGGCCGACGCCGCCCACGCGGTGCTCGCCGAGCCCCGGCTGCGCGGCGCCGCGTACCACCTGACCGGCCCGGACTCCCTCAGCGCCGCCGAACAGATAGCCGCACTCGCCGCCGCGACCGGCCACGAGATCACCGTCGAGACGGTGAGCCCCGAGGCGTGGAAGGCGTCGATGGCCGCGTACATGGACAGCGCCGTCGCGGACGCGCTGCTCGCCTATTTCGCCGCTCCGACGGGCGCCCCGACATCGTCACGCGCGGCGTCGAGGAGCTGACGGCCCGCCCGGCCCGTACGTTCGCGAGCTGGGCGGCGGAGAACGCCGAGTCGTTCCGGCCGTAGACCGCTCGGGCGCCGGGGGTTGGTTGCCCGGGCCGACGACGGTCTGCCGCGGACCGACGGGCTCATGGCTTGCCCCCGGTCGTCCAAATACGTGGCTCCCGTCCGCCACCCGATGGCATCCTGACCTCGTGAACGGACCGGAGATCCACTGTCGATTCGCCGCCGAGCTGCACCTCTTCGTCCCGGCGGCGCGCCGCGCGGGGAGCACGGCCGTCACCACGGACGGCTCCTCGACGCTCGGCCACGTCGTCGAGTCGCTCGGCGTCCCGCTGACCGAGGTCGGACGGCTGCTCGTGGACGGCCACGAGGTGCCGGTCTCGCACATCCCGCGTGCGGACGAAAGCGTCGAGGTGTGTGCCGTCGACCGGCCCCAGCAGGTGCCCGGCGCCCCGCTCCGCTTCCTCCTCGACGTCCATCTGGGCACGCTGGCCCGCCGGTTGCGGCTTCTCGGCGTCGACGCGGCGTACGAGAGCGAGGACATCGGCGACCCCGCGCTCGCCACGCTCTCCGCGGCCGAACAGCGGGTGCTGCTCTCCCGGGACCGGGGGCTGCTGCGGCGCCGTGAGCTGTGGGCGGGCGCGTACATCTACAGCCACCGCCCCGAGGACCAACTCCGGGACGTACTGGAGCGGTTCGCCCCCGTACTGGCCCCGTGGACCCGTTGCACCGCCTGCAACGCGCCGCTGCGCGAGGCGGACAAGGACTCCGTGCGCGAACTGCTGGAGCACGGGACGCGCAGCGCGTACGACGCCTTCGCGCAGTGCACGGCGTGCGAGCGCGTGTACTGGCGCGGCGCCCACCACGCCCGCCTGGAGGCGATCGTCGAGGAGGCGATGGCGGAGTTCGGTGGCGCGGCGGCGGCCCCCGGCCACTGAGGGCGTCCGGACCGACGTGCCGTCAGCGGCCGGGCGGGGTTCGGCGGTTCAGAGACGGCCGCCCCGGAGCCGCTCGATCTGCGCGCCGGACAGCTCGACCGTCCGCCGCATATGGGCGATGAGCAGCTCGATCTCGCCGTCCTCGTACGCGTCGAACATCGCGAACCACGCCCCGTTCAGCTTCCCCCACACCGCCCCGAACTCGGCCATCCGCTCGGGCACCGCTTCGACCAGCACCTTGCGCCGGTCCTCGGTGTCGCGGCGCCGCGTGACGTATCCGGCCTTCTCCAGCCGGTCTACGAGCCGGGTGGCCGAGCCGGTGGTCAGCCCGGTCAGCTCCGCGATCCGCCCGGTGGTGACGGGCCCGGGCTCCAGACCCAGCAGGTTGAGGCACTGGAGGTCGGTGGGGTGCAGCCCCAGATGGTCCGCGAGCGCCTGGTTGAACAGGGCGTACGAGGCCATGTAGCGGCGGGACGCGACACCGAGCTCGGTCATGAGACGGGCCCGGTCCTCCTTCTTCTGCGGCATGCAGCAATTGTACGGCGCAGGGGCGGGCGGGGCCGGTGGGCGCCAACGCGTCGATGCCTCAGGGTGCCTCCGCCGTGAGGTAGCGCTGCACAGTGGGCGCCAGCCAGGCGATCACCTCCTCCCGGGTCATCTCCACGACGGGCGGGAACTTCAGCACATACCGCGCGAGCGCCATCCCGAGGATCTGCGAGGCGACCAGGGCGGTACGACGCGGGGCGTCCGCGGGGTCGGGGCAGACGCCGACCGCGATCGGCCCCAGCTGCTCGCCGAGGACGGACCGCATCCGCTCGGCCCCCGCCGCGTTGGTGACGCCGACGCGCAGCATGGCGGTCAGCACGTCGTCGCCCTCCCACCGGTCGAGGAAGTGGGTGACGAGCACGGCGCCGATGTGCTTGTCCGGCAGGGCGCCCAGGTCCGGAAGGCGCAGGTCGAGTTCGGAGGCGGCGGCGAACAGGCCCTCCTTGTTCCCGTAGTAGCGCATGACCATCGACGGGTCGATGCCCGCGTCACGGGCTATGGCGCGGATGGTGGCGCGCTCGTAGCCGTCGGCGGCGAAGCGCTCGCGGGCGGCTTCGAGGATCGCGGCTTTGGTGGCGTCGGAGCGGCGGGGCCCGGCGGCGGGGGCGGTCGTCATGTCAACAACTGTAGGCCAACAGGTGTTGACACGCCAGACGTGATGGCCCTACATTTGCCAACAAGCGTTGACCAACAAGCGTTGGCACCGAGGAGGTCGCTATGACCAGCACCACCGCCACCGACACCGCCGGCCCCGCTGACACCACCGGCAGCACCCGCATCGCGGATGTCCTCGTCGTGGGCGCGGGCCCGACCGGGCTGCTGCTCGCGGGGGACCTCGCCGCGGCGGGCCTGAGCGTGACGCTCATAGACCGCCGCCCGCGAGGTACGAGCACGATGACCCGCGCCTTCGGCGTCCACGCCCGCACGCTGGAGCTGCTCGACGCCCGCGGCCTGGCGGACGAGCTGGTCGCCACCGGCACGACGGTCGAGGCGATGAGCCTGTTCCGCCACCTCTCCCTGGACCTGAACCGGCTGCGCTCCCGCTTCCCGTACCTCCTGGTGACACCGCAGTACGAGGTGGAGCGCCTCCTCGAACGCCGGGCGCGCCAGGCGGGGGTGGAGTTCCGCCACGAGACCGAGCTGCGGGGGCTGCGGCAGGACGCGGACGGGGTCAGCGCCCAGGTCAGGCCGCTCGGGGCCGGGGCCGATGGCGGGGTCGGGAAGGGTGACGGTGCTGGTGCCGGGGAGGGCGACGCGGAGGCGGATCTCACCCTGCGCGCCCGCTACCTCGTTGGCGCCGACGGCGTCCGCAGCGCCGTGCGCCACGCCCTCGGCCTGCCCTTCCCCGGCAGCTCGGTGATCCGCTCCATCGTGCTGGCGGATGTGAAGCTGGAGGAGGAGCCGGCCGGATCGCTCAGCGTGGCGGGCTCGGACGAGGCGTTCGCCTTCGTCGTCCCGTTCGGCGACGGCTACTACCGGGTGATGGGGTGGAACCGTAAGCACCAGGTCCCCGACAGCGCCCCGATCGACCTGGACGACGTCCGCGAGATCACCCGCCAGGCCCTGGGCACGGACCTCGGTATGCACGACGCCCGTTGGCTCTCGCGCTTCCACAGCGACGAACGCCAGGTTCCCCGCTACCGGACGGGCCGGGTCTTCCTCGCGGGCGACGCCGCGCACGTCCACTCACCCGCGGGCGGACAGGGCCTCAACACGGGCATCCAGGACGCCGCCAACCTCTCCTGGAAGCTGGCCGCCGTGCTGCGCGGCGACACCCCCGACCCCGAGGCGCTGCTCGACAGCTACCACGAGGAGCGCCACCCGGTCGGCGCGGCGGTACTGCGCACCAGCGGCGCGATCGTGCGCCTCGCCATGGCGCACACCCCCGTGCAGCACGCGGCCCGTTCCCTCCTGACCCGCTTCCTGAACGCGGTGCGCCCCGCGCGGGACAAGGCGATGGGACGGATCAGCGGCATCGGGATCGCCTACCCGGCGGGGCGCGGGGCCCACCGCCTCACGGGGACGCGCGTCCCGGACCTGACACTGACGGAGGGCCGGCTGTACGAGCTGCTGCGCGAGGGGGAGTTCGTACTGGTGACACCCGAGGACGCGGGCGCGAAGGACACGCTCGCGGCCAGGGCGCCCGGACGGCGGCTCATACGGGCACACTGGCGCGGCGACCGCCGCACCACGCTCCTGATCCGCCCCGACGGATACGTGGCATGGGCGGGCGAGAACCCGGCACCGGCCGCGCTCGAAGAGGCGCTGCACCGCTGGACGGGCGAGCGGGAGACGGTGCGGGCGCGGCACCCCGAACCCCTCTTCAACCTGCGGACCGTACTGGGTTGCGCGCGCAGTTCCCCGCGCCCCTAACCACCCAGGGGCGCGGGGAACTGCGCGACCAGCCACCGACAACCGCCAGACGACCACCGGCCCTTCAGGGGGCGCGGGGAACTGCGCGAGCAACCACCCATCAGCCCGCAGACGACCACCGGCCCCTTAAGGGGCGCGGGGAACTGCGCGACCAGCCCACCACCGGCCCGCAGATGACCCCCGCACGGACCCCGCCCCACCCGCGAGGCGGACCCGGAGCCCTGTTCAGTACGCGTACTTGTCCCCGGTGGCCGGTGCCAGCACCCGGTGGGTGTTGTTGCCCGGGTTGCGGTCGCCGGTCATACCGCTCCAGGAGGTGTTGATGTTCACCACGACCTCGGCCGGGCTGCCGGCGATCGCCAGGTCCAGCGCGATCGGCCGCCCCGCCCCGGCCGCCCGCATCGCACCCGTGGAGCACAGCACCGTCTCCGTACTGCCCCGCAGACACCCCGGGGGCAACGGTTCGGCACCGGTGAGCGGCGAGGAGAACCGCAGCCGCACGGTGGCGTCCGGGACGGCGGTCGGCCCGTGGTTCGACGGCTCCACCCATACGCCCACGCGTCCGGACCAGAGGGAGATGTGCCCGTGGTACGCGATATCGGCCTCACCGCCGGAAGCGGCGGGGTCGACGGCGCCCGGGTCCAGAGCGGCAGGTGCGGCGGGGTCCGAGGAGCCCGGAGTGGTGGCCCCCGCGACCACCGAACCCATCGCCGCGCCCGAACCCCCGGCGACCCTCGGTCCCTCGGGCGCGGGCCCGACACCCGGGCGCGCCACGGGATCACCCACACGCCCGTGCGCCACGCCTCCGCGCACCGCACCGCCATGCGCCACCCCCGCCGACAGCGACAGCCCGCACACCGCCGCCACCAACAAGGCACCGGCACCAACCGACAGCCTCCCGAACCCCCTGAAC
>NZ_JBJHPC010000480.1:0-5552 GCF_045257485.1 Streptomyces sp. YS-3
GTTCTGAAATAACGAACAGCTGTGTCAATGCCAGCGTTCAAATTTTCATAGTGTTTCGGTGGTCATAGCGTTAGGGAAACGCCCGGTTACATTCCGAACCCGGAAGCTAAGCCTTTCAGCGCCGATGGTACTGCAGGGGGGACCCTGTGGGAGAGTAGGACGCCGCCGAACAATCTTTAGCCTCAACCCCCGTGCCCTTTTGGGCCGGGGGTTGAGGCATTTTTGCGTTCAGGACCCGATCAGATCGCGAGCAGATCGCGCTCAGATCCCGCTCGTATCCCTGATATCCGTGTCAGAGCCGCCCTGCGGCCTTCAGCTCCAGATAGGCGTCCGCCAAGGCCGGAGCGAGCCCGTCCGGGGTGGCATCCACGACGGTGACTCCATGCCGCATCAGCTGTTCAGCCGTGCGGCGGCGCTCTTGCTGGGTGCGGCTGGCCGCAGCCGCCTCGTAGACGGCGTCCACGGTGCCGCGTGCCTCCGCCATTTCCTTGATACGCGGGTCTGCGATCGCCGCGACCAGGACCGTGTGGCGCTTGGTGAGCTGCGGCAGGACGGGCAGCAGTCCTTCCTCGACCGGTGCCGCGTCCAGGCTGGTGAGCAATACGATCAGCGAACGCCGCGGAGCGTTGGCGAGGGCCGCGGCACTCAACCCTCGGGCATCCGTCTCCACGAGTTCGGGCTCAAGTGGCGCCATCGCGTTGACCAGAGCAGGCAGGAGTCCGCCGGCGGAGCGGCCCCGTACCTGGGCTCGTACACGTCGGTCGTACGCGAGGAGGTCGACGCGGTCGCCGGCGCGGGAGGCGAGCGCAGCCAGAAGCAGCGCGGCGTCCATGGTGGCGTCCAGGCGCGGAATGTCTCCCACGCGGCCGGCCGACGTACGGCCCGTGTCGAGGACGATGAGGATGTGGCGGTCGCGCTCCGGGCGCCAGGTGCGTACGGCCACGGCGTTCTGCCTCGCGGTGGCGCGCCAGTCGATGGACCGGGTGTCATCGCCGGGGACGTACGAGCGCAGACTGTCGAACTCGGTTCCCTCGCCCCGGGTCAGCACGCTGGTGCGGCCGTCGAGTTCCCGCAGCCGGGCGAGCCGCGACGGCAGGTGCTTGCGGCTGGTGAAAGGCGGCAGGACGCGCAGGGTCCAGGGGACGTGGTGGCTGCCCTGGCGGGAGACGAGGCCGAGGGGCCCGTAGGAGCGGACGGTGATCTGCTGCGAGCGGCGGTCGCCGCGGCGGGTCGGGCGCAGGGCTGTGGTGACCCGACGACGTTCGCCAGCCGGGACTGCCAAGGTGTGCCGGGAGGCGTCCTGTTCGGCCTCGGAGGGCCAGCTGCTGGGCGGCCAGGCGTCGCGGAGCTGGGCCCGCAGCGGACGGCTCGAAGGATTGGTGACGGTGAGGACGACCTCGGCGGCGTCACCCAGTCGAACTGATGTATCACCGTTTCGGGTGAATTGAAGCTTTCGCACTGGCGCGGCGAGGGCGTAGTCGCACATCATTGCGAGTGTGAGGGGGGTGTTGACCGCGAGCATTCCCGCCCAGCTCGGGGCCCATACGCCGACGGGGACGGATCCGAGAGCAGCGAGCAGAGCAGTGCGTCCGGTGAGAGCCACGGCTGCCGCCTCAGCGGGGGACGGGGACGTGGGCGAGGACCGAGGTGATGACGGAGTCGGCGGTGACGCCCTCCATCTCCGCCTCGGGACGCAGCTGGATGCGATGGCGAAGTGTGGGGAGGGCCAAGGCCTTCACGTCGTCGGGAGTGACATAGTCCCGGCCCGTGAGCCAGGCCCAGGCGCGAGCGGTGGAAAGCAGGGCGGTGGCGCCTCGGGGGGAGACACCGAGGCTGAGTGAGGGGGATTCACGCGTGGCACGACAGATATCGACGACATAGCCGGTGATCTCCGCCGAGACCGAGGTCTTGGCGACGGCGGCGCGGGCCGCTTCCAGATCGGCGGCTCCCGCGACGGGACGGACTCCGGCCGCCTGGAGGTCACGAGGATTGAAGCCCTCGGCGTGACGGGTCAGGACGTTGATCTCGTCCGCCCGCGAGGGCAGGGGCACGGTCAGCTTCAGCAGGAAGCGGTCCAGCTGGGCTTCCGGCAGGGGATATGTGCCCTCGTACTCGACGGGATTCTGCGTGGCGGCGACCAGGAACGGCTCGGGAAGCGGGCGCGGCGTGCCGTCGACCGTGACCTGGCGCTCCTCCATGGCTTCGAGGAGGGAGGACTGGGTCTTCGGGGGCGTGCGGTTGATCTCGTCCGCGAGCAGCAGATTGGTGAACACCGGTCCGGCCTGGAAGGAGAACTTGGCGGTGCGGGCGTCGTAGATCAGCGAACCGGTGACATCGCTGGGCATCAGATCGGGGGTGAACTGCACGCGCTTGGTGTCGAGTTCGAGTGAGGCGGCGAGCGAGCGCACCAGGAGCGTCTTGGCGACGCCGGGCACTCCTTCCAGAAGGACATGGCCGCGGCAGAGCAGGGCCACGACCAGGCCCGTCACGGCGGAGTCCTGGCCGACCACGGCCTTGGCGATCTCGGCGCGCAGGGCCTCCAGGGAGGCGCGGGCGTGGTCCGGGTTCGCTGCGGTCGCCGGGGTTCGGTCGCTCATGAGGTGCGTACCTCTCTTTCGAGGGCGTCTAGTTCGTCCGCGAGGCGGACCAGTGCGGCGTCGTCGGCCGGGGCCGGGCCGAAGAGCAGGACATGCAGGTCCCGTTCGGCCGAGGGGATCCGGGCGGAGACGGCGGGGACGAGGAGTTCGGGCGTGTGCGCGGAGACGGCGGGCACGCCCAGGAGGGCGGCGAGACGGGTGCGAGTGGCCGAACGCAGGGCGTCGGACGCGCGGTCGCGGGCGTTGGCCCTGCGGTAGAGGCGGGCCCGGCCCTCGGTGGTCTCGGACGCGCGGACGGCGACCGGGAGGTGCTCGGTCACCAGCGGGCCGAGGCGTCGGGCGCGCCAGACGGCGGCGAGGACGGCCGCGAGCATGAGTTGAAGGGTGGCCCAGAGCCATCCGGACGGGACGAGGTCGAAGAAGCTGCGGTCACCGCCGTCGGTGGCCGAGACATCACCGAGCGAGGGGAGGTACCAGACCAGATGGGGGCGGGAGCCGAGGAGTTGAAGGGCGAGCGAGGCGTTGCCCTGCTTGTCGAGACGGTGGTTGTAAAGGATGTCGGGGGCGCCGAGCAGGACGGTGTCGCCCTGGGCGGGAGCCGGTATCCGGAGCAGGGTGGGCAGTCCGACCGCCGGGTAGCAGGCCTCGTCGGCCCGGCCCGGAGCGACGTAGCGGACGCCTCCGGTGTCGGCGCTTCCGGCGCGGGCGGCCAGGGGCAGGGAGCAGTCCGGCTGGCGGTTGCCGACCGAGGAGGAACCCTCTTCATGTACGCCGGGGGCGAGTACGGGAAGGGAGGGCGCGCCGGGGGCGAGCAGCACGGTTCGGCCGCCCGACTGGGCGGCGGCGTCGTGGAGCCGGTGCTGATGGGAGGTGGTGAGCAGATCGGGGGCGGTGACCAGGAGAGTGGTGTCCGGTCCCGTGGCCCGGGTGGCGTCGTCGAGGGTGGTGGCCACACGGGTGGAGACGCCCTGGGCCTTGAGGAGTTCGGCGACGGCGCGGCTGCCGTAGCGGTCCGCCGAGCGCGGATCGAGGCGGCCGTGCTGGTCGCCGGAGCGGGTGGCGGCCAGGGCGCTCCCGGCGACCAGGAGGATCACGGCGGCGAGCAGGAGTCCGCGGCTGCGCGTCCAGAGCTGACGAACCGTCGCGTCGGTGGACGTGGAGGCGGCAGAGGCGGCGGGCACCCGGGTGCCGGTCATTCGGCCGCTGCCCGGGCAGCCGCTTCCGCCGCAGGGCGCTGGGTGAGGGCACTGAGATCAGGCTTCGTGCGTTCCAGATCGGTGTCGAGGTCGCGCAGCCGGTCGTACGCGGCCCGGTTCCCCGTACGGCCGCCGTATGTGACGTCGTCGAACTCGCGTGCGGCGGCGCGGAGTCGGGCGGCGTGGCCGGGCAGGGAACGGCCCGCCTCGGCGGCGGCCTCGTCGGCGGTGCGGCCGGGGCGCGGGTCGAGGAGGGCGCGCTCCTCCAGGGAGCGGACGACCGCACGCATCCGCTCCTGGACGGCCTGGGTCCAGCGGCCGGCGGCGGCGTGGGCCTCGGCCGTGGCGCGGTGCTCCGCCGCGCTGCGCGGGCGGTCGTCGAAGACCGTGCCGAGGGTGGAGACAGCGCGCTGCGGCGTGCCCAGCCGCCACCACAGGGCGGCGATCAGGGCGAGGGCGAACACGGCGATGGCCACCAGCCCGAGTGCTCCGCCCGGGGTCGCGCCCGAGGCGGCCTCGAACAGACCGCCGACCCAGTCCCAGAAGCGGTCGAGGGCTCGCTCCAGCAGGTTCGGGTCGTTCTCGTGGTACATCGGCTTGGACAGTTCGCGGCGTGCCGCCTCGCGGGCGGGCACACGTGGAATGTCCACCGGTGGTTCACCGGCCGCTCGGACCAGCAGCCGCACTGTGGTCGCGCCCCCCGTCGCGGACACCGCATCAGCTCCCGGAGGTCTCGTGGCCCGGCAGGTTGGCGGCGCGGGCGAGATCGAGGTCGAGGGCTTCGCGGCGGATGCGCTGGTCGATGTAGAGCAGCGCGGCCACCCCGGCGGAGATCGGGTAGGTGATCGCCGAGCCGATCACGGCGCCGATCCCGGTGATGATCAGGAAGGGCCAGCCGAAATCGGAGGTGTTTCCGGAGAAGAGGCTGCCGGAGCCGCCGTCGTCCACGATCATTCCGGTCACGGTGAACGGGATCGCGATGATCATCGAGACGATGGACGTCAGGAGAATCGTCAGCAGCGTGATGCCGAAGATCCGCCACCAGGCGCCGCGCACCAGCTTGGCGGACCGGCGCAGGGACTTCATCAGGCTCTGGCGCTCCAGCATCAGCGCGGGCGCGGCGAGGCTGAACCGGACCAGCAGCCAGATCACGAGTACGAAGGCGGCCAGCCCGCCGAGCGCGGCCAGGGCCGCGCCGGCGTCGGACCCGATGAGCACACCGGGCAGGACACCGACGCCGACGACCGCGCCGGCCATCACGGGCAGCAGCACCAGCAGGCCGAGCAGGGGCAGCAGCCTCGGCCGGGCCTCGGTCCAGGCCTCCCGCAGCGTCACCGCTCGCCCCAGCACGGAGCGGCTGATGACGACGGTGAGGACCGCCGTGACGAAGAGTGTGCCGACGAGCGCGAGGGCCCCGACGGGCAGCAGGCTGAGCATGCTCGACCGCAGCGAGTCCATGGCCTGGTCGAGGGCCTCGGCGCCGGTGGCGTTCGAGTCGATCTCCGGCGGGTCCGGCAGCAGATAGCGCTGGACGAGGATGTCGGCGATCTGGGTGATCACGGCGACCGTGAGGGTCAGCCCGAGGACGGTGCGCCAGTGGGCGCGCATCGTCGACACCGCGCCGTCGAGGATCTCACCGACCCCGAGGGGGCGGAGCGGGATGACACCGGGCTTGGCGGCGGGCGCGGGGCCCCAGCCGGAGTTCCAGTGGCCGCCGGGCGCCGGAGGCGGGCCCCAGCCGCCCTGCTGGGGCCCAGGA
>NZ_JBJHPC010000049.1:0-22978 GCF_045257485.1 Streptomyces sp. YS-3
TCTCGTGGTCGGCGAGGTGCATCTTGACGGAACCCAGCACGGTTTCCACTGGTGGAACCGGCTGTCGAGCGGTGTGGAACTCGATCTGACCCGCGAGCAGTTCCAGCGCGGGCAGACGGTCACGGCTGCTCGTGTCGTCGTGCGGCCGTCGGGCCCGCTGCCTCGCCGCTGGGAGGAGTACCTCCTGTTGCGTGAGCGTGTGGTCAAGCACCTTGGTTCGCTTCCGGAGCCCGTCTGAGGAGACAGAGGTCACCGGGCCGGGGCGAGGGGGACGACGCCCCGACCGCTGGTGGCCTGGGTCAGCCGCAGAGAGGACCTTCGGTCAGGACGATGTGGGCACTCAACCGGACCCGCCGCGCGTCACGCCCCGGGCGCGACAACCACTCAGGGGAGGCGCCGCTCGTCGTCGACCGGATCGGGTGCCGGCCTCTGCCCGTCCTCGCGGCGCGGCCTGTCCCGGAGGGCCCGATTATCCCGGCTCCAGCGATAACCCGCTCCCGGACGTTCCCCTGACGCTCGACATGCTGGCCGACCACATTGTGGAAAGCGCTGTGCAATCCGGCGTGCATTCCTTTGCAATATCCGGGTACTCGATGGGGACGACCGTGGCCGTACGGGCCGCCGTACGCCATCTCGAACGCGTACCGCGCTGGTTCTCTCGGCCGGGTTCGCCCGGCGCAACGCACGTCTGAAGCTGGCGGTCGACACCTGGCGGGCGCTGGACGTGCCGGGCGGCGACGGGCGGGTCCTGGCCTCCTACCTCTCGCTGCTCGTCGGCGGCACCCGCTGGCTCGACGCCCGCTCCGAAGGAGAGGTCGGGGAGCAGCTGGAGCTGTTCGCCGCCGGCATGCCGCCGGGTACCGACGCACAGCTCGCGCTCTTCGGCGAGATCGACGTCCGGGCCGATCTGGCCCGGATCGATGTGCCCGTCCTGGTCGTCTCCCCGTCGGGCGGCCTCCTCATCACTCCCATTCACTCCCGCGAACTCGCGGAGGGGATCCCGGGGGCCCGGCTCGCGACCTTCGACTGCGGTCACGCCATCGCGGCGGAGCTCCCGGCCGAGTGGGCCGCGCTGATCGACGGGCTCCTGTCCTCCGTCGGGGACTGACCGGCCGGCCCCGGTACGGGGCGGCGCGACCCGGGGGAAGACGCCGGGCCCGGTCTCAAAGCCGTCCGGAGTCGGGGGACTTGCCGAGCGCGGTCACCAGGAGGGCGGCCGCCGCCAGGCCGCCGCCCAGCCACATCACGGCGGTGACGTCGATCCCGTCGGCGGTCAGCCCGCCCAGCAGGGCGCCCAGGGCGATGGCCCCGTTGAAGACGCCGACGAACAGGGCGGACACGCCTTCCCGTGCCTGCGGCGCCGAGGCCAGCAGCCAGGTCTGGGAGCTGACCGACACCCCGCCGTACGACAGCCCCCACACCGCGAGCAGCACCCCGGCGCTCAGCACGGAGCCGCCGAGCAGCGGCATCAGCGCGACCGTCGCCGCCAGCACGGCGCTGATCACCAGCAGGGTGCCGCGCGGCGAACGCCCGGCCCCCGCACCGGAGGCGAAGTTGCCCGCGACGCCGGCGAGTCCGTACGCCAGCAGCAGGCTGCCGATCATCCCGGCACTCGCCCCGGAGACCTCCTCCAGGACGGGCCGCACGTACGTGTAGGCGGCGAAGTGGCCGGTGACCAGCAGGGCCACCACGACCAGTCCCGTGCGCACCCGGGCGTTGCAGAACAGCCGCAGTACACCGCCGAGATGCATGTCCTGCTCGGCGGGGAGTCTCGGCAGCAGGGCCGCCAGCGCGACCATCACCACCAGCGCCAGCACGCCCATGGTGACGAACGCCGTCCGCCAGTCGGCCAGTTCACCGATGTACGTGCCCGCGGGCACCCCGAGCACCGAGGCCACGGCGATCCCGCTGAAGACGAGCGAGGTCGCCGGTCCGACCGACCTCGGCGGCACGAGCCGCACCGCCAGCCCCGCCGCGATCGCCCAGACCCCGCCCATGCCGACGCCGACGAGCATGCGGGCGGCCACCATCACCGCGAAGTGCGGTGACCAGGCGGCGAGCAGGTTCCCCGCGGTCAGCACCGCCATCAGCGCGCACAGCACCGACCGCCGGTCGAACCGTCCCAGCAGCGGTGTCAGCAGCGGTGCCGACACCGCGCCCACCAGCCCGGTGATGGTCAGGGTCAGGCCGGCGGTGCCCTCGGTCACCTCCAGCGCGTCGCCGATGGGCGTCAGCAGGCCCACCGGCAGCATCTCCGACGTCACCACGGTGAACGTCGCGCTCGCGACCGCCGCGACGCCCATCCAGCCGCGTGCCGCGGACCGTTCGGGCCCCCCTGCGGTCTCCGCAATTTCCTCAGTCTGTGCCATGCCCTCAGCCAACCCGCCCCGACCTGCGGGAACAACGGCCGATCCCTCATCCTTCGATGAGCTGGGCTACTTGATGAACCACGGCCGGGCCGGGACCGGCCGTGTACAAGCCGCGTAGAAAGGGACATCATGGAGGGAACAGCATGAGCGGTGTGGAGATACGGGAACTGGAGGCCTTCCTGGTCCTGGCCCAGGAGCTGCACTTCGGCCGGGCCGGGGAACGGCTGTATATCTCGCAGAGCCGGGTGAGCCAGCTGCTCAGGTCACTGGAACACCGCATCGGCGCCCCGCTCGTCGAACGCACCAGCCGCCGGGTGGCACTGACCCCGCTCGGCGAGAGCTTCCTCGCCGGTCTGCGGCCCGCGTACGAGGCCCTGCGCGCCACCGTCGACGACGCGCGGGCCGCCGCCCGCGGGATGGGCGGGGTCCTGCGCATCGGCTTCCAGGGAACGGTCGACGACTACCTCAGCCGGGCCATCGCCCGCTTCGGCGACCTCTACCCCGAATGCGCCATCGACATCGTGGAGATTCCGCTCTCCCACCCCTTCGGGCCGCTGCGCCGCCAGGAGGTGGACTGCGCGGTGGTCCTGCTGCCGGTGGCCGAGGACGACCTGGTCCTCGGGCCGGTCTTCTCGCGGCAGCCGCAGACCCTCGCCGTGTCGGTGCGGCACCCGTTCGCCGCCCGGGAGTCGCTGTCCGCCGAGGAACTCGCCGACTGCCGGCTCATCGGCATCGGCGGGGGCGCCCCGGACTACTGGCGCAGCGCCCAGGCGCCGGGCCTGACCCCGGGCGGCCTGACCGTGCCGGCCGGGCCGGGCGTCAACACCCTCCAGGAAGGGCTGAGCCTGACCGCGGCCAACCGCGGCGCCATGCTGCTGTGCCGCTCGACGGCCGAGTACCACGGCCGCCGCGACTCCCTCACCTTCATCCCCGTAGAGGGCCTGCCCGACTCCGAACTGGGCCTGATCCGCCACCGCCTGAGGCCCTCGGCCCAGGCCTCCGCCTTCGCCGAGGCCCTCGCAGAAGCCACCGGCCCCTCACAACCGGCCGCGTAGCGTCCGGCGCGGGCCCGCCGGCCGGTCAGTGACCGGGCTCCGGGGTGATGATGTGGCCGTCGCGCAGTTCCACCACCTGGTCGGCGAGTTCGATCAGGTTGGGGTCGTGGGTGGCGACGAGGTGATGACCGACTCGCTGCGGACTACCGACCGCAGCAGCTCCATGATGGAGCGGCCGGTCTCGGAGTCGAGCTGGCCCGCGGGTTCGTCCGTGATGATCAGGGCAGGTTCGTTGGCCAGGGCGCGGGCCGCCGCGACGCGCTGCTGCTGGCCGCCGGAGAGTTCGCCGGGGCGCAGGCGTCCGCTTCGCCAAGACCAGCCAAATTCTGGCCGAGCTGACAGGCGGCCACGCGGACCGCACCTGGGACAAGCGAATCCGCGAGCTGCTCCGCCCCGACGTGCTCATCCTCGACGACTTCGCGATGCGGCAGCTCACCGCGGCCCAGGCCGACGACCTTTATGAGCTGGTCAGCGAGCGGCAGGGCCGGTCCCTGATCATCACCAGCAACCGGGCTCCCAGCGACTGGTATCCGCTGTTCCCCAACCCCGTCGTCGCCGCGTCGCTCCTGGACCGGCTGATCAACACCAGTCACCAGGTCATCATGAACGGACCCAGCTACCGGCCGAACAAGCGGCCCAAGAACCCGACCGGCAAGCCGCCGACCGCCTAGCGTCCGGGCTGGTCGACGTTCCACTCACGCGGCAGGTCCTCGTCACAAAAGACGCAGACGAAATCCTCCTCGCGCACGATGTTGAGCTGCTGGCAGGAGGTGCAGCGCCGGAACACCAGCTCGTGCGTGAAGCCGGACGGGCGAACGATCCCGGACTGGTCCAGGGCCTCGACGACGGCCGACCACGAGGTGATGTCCGGGCAGTAGCCGGTCGACTGATTGCTGACCTCGTCGACCGCCCACTGCCCGGACACCTCGCGGAGCTGATCTCGCCGGCACCCAGGACCGCTTCTCCACCAGCACACACCACGTGCTCACTGCGACGCGGCGCGAGCCTCAGGACCCCAGCTCGATCGACAACGAAGGTGAAGGGCTCGGCCAACTCTTGAAATCGATACGGCCGCGGACCGCTTCTGCTGCCTGACGGCCCGACAGACCCAAGCAGGAACTGCAGCACGCAGACAGTGGCCAGCTGGGCGGGCGAAAGACCGGGGCGGCCGTCGCGCGGGTACCAGCCTGGCGAAGTCCTCGTCGCACCACAGCCCGTCCAACCGGTCCCGCACCCACATCGCCGTCGTACCGTCCGGGTTGCTCGCCCGCGCAATCTGCGTGGTCAGAAACGGGACTTGCTCACCGGAACGGGGCCGGAGGGACAACGGGCACCTCAGCAACTGGATCGATCTACGGGACAGCCCGAGCACGCCCGTTGATCATGCTGCCGCACAGGGAAACCCCAAGATCACCGACAGAGTCAAGTTAGGCGGCAAGGCCAGCAACTGCGCTTTGACGCTCCGCCGTCCACACGTTTTGCTGTCCCAGCCCCGACAGCCACGTAGACACGCGCACCTCCACCGCAGGGTCGATGAGCAGACCATGCCTCGGCTGTCCACCGCCTCCATCCGAACCGTTCGATGCCGGCTGACCCGCCGCACGAACACATTGGCGCTAAGGACCGACACGAAATGCCATCCGCATCGCACGGTCGGCAGGCAAACCTCCGCGATAGGGAAACGCTTGCACTAGTTGTTGTCGCGTCAGGTCAAGACGATAGGGGAAACCTTGCTCATTTGTTCCATAGCGAAAAGCGCGTTAGCGTCCGGTCTGCTCTCCCTCAGTGATACAAACCCACCCGCCGAGGGGTACACAGTGCGCGAGAAGAGACTTTGTGAAGACCTCATTGCTTCACGAGGGCCAGCCGCGCGCACCCTACGTACGGAAGGCTAAACGTGAACCGTAAGAGCTGGCGTATTCACACCACCGTCATCTCTGCAGTCGTCGCAGGAGCTGTAGCCATAACCAGCGTCGGAACCGCAAACGCTGCGCCAGCCCTCGAAAGTGGCAAGTCGAAGGCACTCACAGCCCAGAACACCCCGCTGGCCACCGCCAGGCTCAGCCTCGAAGACGACCAACTGGAACAACTCGGCTCCGAGGACGAAATTCTCGCAGCAATCGAGAACGCCTTCACCGTCATCGACGCCATCCCTGACGAAGTCCTGGAGAAGGGGCAGGAAGCCACGCAGCAGTGGCTCCAGAAGGAACTAGCCGCCAGCGGCGATGAGGACGCAGCGACCCGGAAATTCAGCGCTACCAAGTGCGGATCGGGAATCCTTCAAGCCATCGGTTCCAACATCTTCGCTGTCGCCAAGATCTACAAGATGAAGAAGGCAATCGACAAGCTCGGCGGAATCAAAAAGATCGTCAACCAGATCCGCAGCGCAAAGAAGAAGGGCAAAACATTTAAGCAGGGCATCCAGGACATCTTCGAAGAGGCCGGCGCAGGTATGGGATCCATAGCCCTCGGACTCCTGGGAGTCGACGGCGTTATCAAGAACTGCTGGTGAGGAGACCCGGTGAGCACCCCGGCAGAGGCTTTACGGTGGACATTTCTGTGCGGCGCAGCCACTCTCCTGGTCGCATGTGTCATCGCAGCCGTCCGGAAACGTTCCCAGGGAGGTAACTTCTGCGCAATCATCGCCCACACGGAGAACGAGTGGTTCAGCGCTAACAAGGCCCTCGTCGCCATCGCCACCGGCTACCTTGGTTCGCGGATCGCAGCACACGCCGGTGGAACATCCCCTGATGCAGGCGAAAGCCTCGCAATCCTCTTCCCGCTCGGCATCGTTGCCGCGTTCGCCGCGACCCGACTCGCGGCGAGGAGAGCCGACCACGCCATCCGGATCAACCTGCTAACGCTCGTCGCTGCACCCATCGCGCTCGGAGTCGCCATGACAGGCTGGTAACGAGCACATCCCAGCTGCCTCCCGCATGGAAGCACGGGAGGCAGCTGGGCATCACGCGTGGCACCTGGTGACACAGCCCCACCGGAAGACCAACAGGCGCGGTCAGGTTTAGGCACTGTTTCTTGGATCATGTTCGGAGTCAGATGATGAGGGCTGCGAGGGTGATGGTGCCGAGGTAGGTGTAGGCCCGTTTCTGGTAACGGGTGGCGACGGCACGGAAGCCTTTCAGACGGTTGATCGCGCGTTCGACGGCGTTGCGTTTCTTGTAGTGCTCGCGGTCGAAGCCGGTGGGACGGCCGCCTCGGGATCCCCGGTTCCTGCGGTGTTTTTGTTGGTCGCGTCGTTCGGGGATGGTGTGCGGGATCCCGCGTCGCCGCAGGTAACGGCGGTTTTCCCGGGACGTGTAGGCCTTGTCCGCGAGGACTCGGTCGGGCCGGGTCCGGGGCCGTCCGACGCCGGTTCGTGGCACGGAGACCTGTTCCAGGACGGGTTCGAGCTGGGGGCCGTCGCCGTGGTGCCCGGGTGTCAGGACGAGAGCGAGGGGGCGGCATCGCCCGTCGGCGGCGAGGTGGATTTTGGTGGTGAATCCTCCGCGGGAGCGTCCCAGGCACTCGCGGATCTGAGTACCGCTTCCAGCCGGACGGCCAGTTTCCGCAGCACCGGATCGGCCTGTTCCGCCCTCTGGCTGGCCCCCTTTTGAGGGGCGGTGGCCGCCGGTGTCTTCCTCGCGCCGGCGGCGTGCTGGTGGGCCCGCACCGTTGTCGAGTCCACCGACACGTCCCAGTCGATCTGGCCCTCGGCGTCCTCAGCGGCCTGGACCTTCGACAGCAGCATCGCCCACGTTCCATCCGCTGACCAGCGGCGATGGCGCTTATAGACCGTCTCCCAGGGCCCGAACCGCTCCGGCAGATCCCTCCACTGCACACCCGTCCGGACCCGGTACAGAACCCCGTTGATCACACGCCGATGATCACTCCACCGGCCCCCACGAGTCCCGCCAGCCGGCAGGAACGACTCCAGCCTGTCCCACCCCGCGTTCGTCAGATCCCCACGGCCCATGCAGACAGCCTGGCCTCAACACCCCACCTCTGTCAGGAGATCCGAGAAACAGCGCCTAGTAAAAGGAGCCAACGCTCTGCCCGGCAAAACCCGTAGCTTTGAGAGCGTCGAAGCCGAGGTCTCCGCATTGGTTGGCTGGTCCGATCACGGGGACACTCGCGATCAGACTGGTGACGATGCCGCTTCCCGCCGAGGTGGCGGCTGCCTGTGGCCCATGACCGGTTGTGTTGTGACACGAGTTGTTGAACGCCGGGCTTCCCGCACCGATGACAGCGTCGGCGTCGGCGCCACCGGCACAAGCGACAACCATCCCCGCCGAAACCGCGACGGTGGCAGCAACTGCACACGTCCTCACATCCACACCCTTCCTCAAAGCCAGCTCCATCCTTTAACGACCCCGTACAGGGCAGGACACTGGCGCGCCGCCAGGTGGCCCCGTGCTTTCCTTCGGGACGGGGGCGCCTCGGTGGTGAGTGCAGATCAGTCCGGCGGGGGGATGATGCCCGCTGCGACCGCCGAGGGTGGCGTGGTCGCGCCGGATCAGGACAGGACTGGTAACTGAGCCATGACACAAAGGCCTTCAGAAGGGCGAAACGATCAATTACCCTAGTTCCATGCGTCGACTCTGGCTGTGCTTCCAGGTTCACTCCCCTTGATAAGACCTGACGCTGCCTCGGCTCCCTTGAGCGGGCTGCTCGGCAAGCGTCGAATGACTGTCGATGACCTTCTCCGCAGCGGTGCCAGCGCCGCCCTCATCCTTGCCTGCACGATGGCAGGCACCTACGTGCTGCTCGTACTGATCGTGCTGATCAGCCCCAGCAGCACGCGCGGGAAGGCGGCCAGGGATCTCCTGGGCTCGCACCCCCTCTCCAAGAACGGCCAGGGCCGCCCGGACGACCAAGACAGCGACCAGGGCGCATAAGCCCCCGCTTTGGCGGCTGGGAAGTGCGGGATCGTTCCCCTCTCCTGTCTCGTTCAACGACGCCCTACCGCACGTTTCAGCGCCTGTTCGAATCCAAGCCGAGCGAACTCATGCCAGGGACTTCCGAAACAGGTACCCAGGCACAGCCACTCGTGCCGGGTGCCACGGTCGCAAGCCGCCATCGGGCCTCGGCCAGGAGGCGGACGCGGGGGTCAACGTAGGGGGACCCGCGCGGCGCCCTCGGTGTCCATCGTGTGGTCACTGTGGTCCATGGCCCTGGAGCTCCTGTGCGCGCTGGATGATCCGCCGTTCCAGCTCCTCACGCTCGGCGGGGGTGTGGTCCCGCTCGATGACGACGGCCGCCCCGAGCACGCCGTCGGCCCCCAGGGCGGTGGTGACCCTCAGCTCGCTGGCGGTGGTCCGGGTCAGGGCGTGCCGCCCCCCTGGTGGACCACCCGGCCGTCACGCAGGAGCGCCAGGCGATCGGCCCGGCCTCCATCCACGCGGTCTCGATGGCGTCCCCGCCCCACACGTCCGGCGCCCCGTCGAACCCCCTGTTGCGTGAAGTACTGCTGTGGTCCCGCCAGCTGGGCGTCGCCTGGCCGCCCACCGTATGGAAACGGCACCGCAGTAGCACTCCGCCTATGGCCCTTCACGCCAGTGCGCCCTTGTGTGTGCTCTAGGCACAATACCGGTGACTTTGAGGGCCCCGCCGAGGGGCAGACCCGCGAGGTTGCTGTTGGCTGCTCCGCTTCCGTGCGTGGTCCTGCCCTCGGCATGTGTGCCGCCATGGTTGGCGCAGTCGGTGTCGAAGGCGGGGGAGAGGAACGCTCGGAGCTAACGCTGTCGCAGCGGGTTCAAGGGATGGGATGGCCGGGCTCACCCAGCCACATGGTCGAGCCGTGCTTGGTGACGGTGAGCCCGTAGTCGAAGAGGGTGGGGCAGCCGTCGGCGCGCCAGGCCTCCAGTGCAGTGGAGGTCTCGGTTGCCAAGTCCCGCGGCCCCCATTGGCGGACGGTGCCCTCATCGTCGGCGTGGGCCCACGAGTCGTTGCTGCACCACCAGTGGCCTTCCTGAGCCCAGTGGGACACGCCCGGCAGGCGCAGGCCGATGGCGAATGCGGCGTGCGGGTCGTCGAGGCGGGCCACGAGGTCGGCGGGGGCGAGGGAGCTGCTGCGGGCGTGCTCCCACCGCTCGGCGCTGTACAGCTCGCTGATGGCTGTGCGGGGGCGCTGACCGCGTAGGGCCATGAAGGTCATGGCGCCGGCGAAGTGGCCGGAGGCGGTGCCGTCGTCGTGGACGGTGAGGCGGGCCAGGCCGTGGTTGCAGAACGCGGTGCGCCAGGGGGTGACGATCAGTCCGCCCGGCCGGGTCTGTTCGATCCACGGGTACGGGATGGCCAGGACGGCGGCGGTGGACAGCACCCGGTCGTACGGGCTGTGCGGGGAATAGCCCAGTTCACCGTCCGCGCAGATCACCGACACCTGCTCGTAGCCGGTCGCAGCCAGCGCTGCGCGGGCCTGCTCGCAGACGGCAGGGTCGATCTCCACCGTAGTGACGCGGCCCGGCCCGGCGCGTTCGGCCAGGAGCGCGGCGTTGTAGCCGGTGCCGCTCCCGATTTCCAGCACCTGATGGCCGGGGTGGAGATCACTTTCGGCGAGCATAGTGAAGACAGCGTTGAGGGCGCTGATTGAACTGGTCGGCATCCGCCCCGGCGCGCAGCTGGGGTCGAGGCCGTCGTCGACCTGGGTGACCAGGGCCTCGCGCGGGTCGTACACCAGGCTCAGCCAGCGTGCCGGGTCAGCGCTGCGGGTGAAGGGGTGGTACCCGGCAGGCTCTTCGATCCAGACCGTGTCAGCGACGAAGCGGTGGCGGGCTACTGCCAGGAAAGCTGAGCGCATCCATGGCTCGGCGAAGGCGCCGGAGCCGTCAAGCAGGTCGGCGGCTCTGGCACGCGCATCGAGTTTCGCGGTCACGGTGCTTCTCCTACCTGGGCTTGCGGTGGTCGCCGCCACCGGGCTTGGAGACGTCGGGATGCTGACCGTCCTTGTCCCTCGGAGAGGGCTCCTGGGGCGTCGGGTTCGAGGGGGGCTTGCTGCCGTGACGAGCCATGCGGGCCTCCGTAGGTAGCACGGGTAAGGCATGTGTCCGAGCCGGCGGTTCGGAGCGCAGGCTCCATCACACACCCTGAAGCCGCGGGCCCGAGGGGAAGTTCGCATGTTCCGCAGCCGGTTTGCACATTCTGCACGCGCCGTAGGCAAGCGGCGTGAGGGCTCCTATCGTGGACGGGCACCTCCGGCCCAAAGGCCCGTGGGAGGCCTTGATGAGCACCGACGCGTTATGGAGCAGTGCCGCGGTGCGGACGCTGTCCAGCCGGATACGGAGGCGGAGGCGGGGTGGGGGCCTCGTGAGTGAGGGCGAGGACTGGCTGGGGGAGCAGGCCGTCAGCGGTGAGCTGGCCGGTGTGCTGCCGGTGGACTACGTCGCGTTCCACGCCCACCACCACCGGACCTACCTGCGCTACGTCCACCTGCAGCTGGGCAGTGACGCCGAGGCGATAGAGGTCGTCGAGGACGTATTCACCTTTCTGCTGAAGGTGTGGGACCACGCCCTGCGCCAGCCCAGCACCGAGGCGTTCGCATGGGCGGCGCTGCGTGAGGGGGTCGAGCGCCGGCGGATCGTCCTGGACCGGCCCGTGGCGATGGCGCAGACGGCCTGGTTCGCCGCCCCGCGCCGCACCTCCCGTACCCGCCTGGAGCTTTTGGAGTCCAAGCTCGGCTGTACGCGGCGATCGCGCAGCTTCCGGAAGCCGCTACGACGTGGTGCTCCTGGTGTTCCTGGAGGGCTGCTCGACCGAGACGGCCGCGCGGATGATGGGCATCTCGCCCGCCACGGTGCGGTCCCATATCCGCGGCGCGCGCCGGAGGCTGTCTCACACACGCGGGGTGGACTGGGCCCCTGGAGAGGATGCGGACCAGTGGGCGACATGATGCGGGACGTGACAGGCGGGGTGGCGGCGGCCCTGCGTAACGCGCAGGTGCTGGCGGAGGATTACGCGGGCTACGACGAGCACGCGGCACGGCGCCGGATCGCCCGGCGCCTGGTCGCGGGCGAGGCGCGGCAGGGGGCGCGCTCGCGCAGCGGGGCGCGTCTTGAGCCGCCCAGGAAGAGTGTCGGGAGGGGTTCCTGCCCGGTCCGCGGGCGGAATCGGGCACGGACCCTCTCGTCGTCGACGCGGCCTGCCACGTGCGGGCGGCACGCGGACTGGACCTGCTGGCATGGCGGCTGGTGAACAACCCGGATCTTGCCCTGCAGGCGCTGGACTCCCATGTATGGCCGCACGGGTGGGACTACGCACTGCTGTTCGGTGCGCTGCTGTATCTGGCGGGGCGGGTGGAGGGGGCCCGGTTCTGGTTCCAGTACGTGGCCGGCGCCGGATCTCAGGCAGCTGCCCGCTGCCTGTACCTGCTGCACCTGTCACGCGCCGGACGATCAAGCCCCCACCCGACGAGCTAAAAGTCCTGCTCAGCGCCCTCGCCCGCGGACACCCGCTTGACCTCTACCGCCCGGTTTAACAAACCACCGCTAGTTGGGGCGTTACGCGATCGAGACGACCGGTCGGGCGGAAGGGCTGGAAAGAAGCCATGGAACCGCGATGACCATGCTGATACTCGCTTCATGGAAGCATCCGAACTGACGACCTGGGTCATGACGCTGCTGACCCAGGCATCGAACGGGGCGGCGGGTGCCATCGGTGGGGCAGCCGGCGCCGAGGCGTCACGGCTGATGCGGGAGCGGCTGGGGTCTTCTCCGGAAGGCCGCGTGGCCCTTGATCCAGGGAGCGGGGACTCTGGCGAGATGGAACGGCAGGTCGCTGCAGCCCTCGCCGCTGACACCGAATTCGCACGTCGACTTGAGCAGTTGTACGAGGCGACGCGAATCCACCCAACAGTGGCGCCGCACGTGGGAAGGGACCTCTACCAGGCTCACATCGGCGACCGCGCCAAGAACAACACCGTCTCGTTCGGCCCGCTGACCCTGCGCAAGGAAAGCCTGACACCCACCACCGTGACGGCGATGCTGCTTGCGGTGGCACTCGTCCTAGGACTCGCGGCCTATGGACTCACCAAGGCCGTGGGCGGCGATGGCGATAGCGATGCGGTGCGGACACCCTCAATAGGGGCGGAGGCGGGCGCCGGCGGATCGGAGGACCCGGCTGCCGGCAGCGGATCCGAGGCGAAAGGTGGCGGGAAGGGGCGCAAGGTCGCGCCGGTCAAAGACCTCGCACTCCTCAAAAAGGTCCTGCCTGATGTACAGAGCATGCCGTCGGGGTGGTCGTTGTTCGAGCCCGCGGACGTCGAGGAGGCGACTACGGGCGCCTCCTGCCGCGAGGGCGGCTGCAAAGGGGCGCGCGGTACGGGCGGAGTTGCCTATGCCGATTCGGGTGCTTCCAACAAGGCATACATCGCAATCGAGGCATTCGACAGCGCCGAGACAGCGGCAGCCGGCTACGAGCGGTGGAGCGAGGGGGTGGGAAAGAAGGGCGGTGACTCGCGGATGTCGTTGGGATCGATCGGCGATCAGAGCGTTGCCTACTCCGGCCGGGAGTCCACCGGTTCGGCAAGCACGTTTCACATGCGAGCGATCGCCCGTGCGGGGACCGTCATGATCGACGTTGTCTACGGCGGCGGTTACCACGAACTCGACCCGACGGTGCTGACGCGCATCGCCCAGATGGTGGCCGAGCGCGCCCGCCAGGCCCAGAACGCGGAACAGCCGTCGGCCACGTTCGCGGAGAGTCACTGAACTTGAAACGACAGAAGCGACTGCCCAACTCTTTTGCTAAGCCGCCGGATTGAGCTGTTGGACGCCGTGGCCGAATGGCTTTGAGGGGGAGGGTGTGCGTGTTTCGACCTGAGTCGTGTGCGCAGCGTTCAGACGTTGCACTTCGCTGTAGAGCACGTAACCCACAGCGGTGAGTAGTGCCCCGCCCAAGTACACCTTGTCTTGCAAGGCGTCACCGAGAGGCTTCACAAACTGGGCGACCAGGCCAAGTGCGAAGACAAGAGCGAGAACGATCTTCGTGACGGTCGACTCGGCACGCCCCCATATGCCAGTTAGCCTCTCGCTCCACGAACGCCCCGTATCCGACACAGCGTCCCCCCGGCGTGCACCGATGTCGCCTTCCTGCACCCATGGTGCCCGCCAAATCAGCAGCTGCACACGGCTAGTTCACGGCCATCACCGACTAGCCGCAGCGCGTTGCGCTCCTTGGCCAGCTATCGAACTCTCGTGGTCCTTCCGGCCCGGGACAGGCTAACCGCCTAATGGAACCGCTCCACCACGGTGAACCCCAGCTTTGCCGCGAGGCGCATCAAGCCGACGTTGGCGGTCTGGGTGGCGAGCACCACCGGCTCGCCGGGAAGGACGCCGTCGAACCAGTCGAGTGCCGCCGCGCACGACTCGGCGGCGTATCCGAATCCCCACGCGCGTGGCAGGAACAGGTAGCCGAGATCGGCCTTCCCCACGGCAGCCGGGCCATGGTGCTCAGATGCTCTCCTCAGCAGGATCTGGCCGATCATCGCCCCGTCGAGATCAACGACGAAACTTCCCGGCCACCGCTCGGGCACCTCGGGCATCTCGCGCTCAAGCTCGTCACGCGAATGGGGGCCGCCGAGGTAGGTGTGCACTTCTGGCGACGCCAGCAGCTCGATGAATGCCGCACGGTCCCCGGCCTCGGGCTCACGGAGCACGAGCCTCTCGGCCTTGATCGGGGCAGGTGGCCACGCGACGGGTCCAAGTTCAGTCATGCCGATCAACTAATCAGCAGACTCGGCAGCGATCAAGGCTCGCCGACCGATCAAGCCAGGGCCCGGGCCCCACACGTCCGGCCCCCTGGACCACGGCGCTCAAGCAGCCGATGCTCGGCCGGGCCCGGGCGCCGGTTCCTTCGCCACCGCACCCTGCTCGCCCGATGGCCGCGTCGTTGTGGTCCTGGTGGCTGCGTCGCGGGTGTATGGGCTACGGCATCCGTATGGGCGCAACGAATGCTGAGCCGTGGAGGGACCCGAGATCACCACCGTGGAATGGGCGAGCGCCCTGGACGTCGCCGTCGGCCTCCCGCACCCGCGCACGCTCCCCCATCGGTCCCCCTGTGCTCTGTCCGTCAGGAGTGGCTGGTGTCGATGACGCAGAAGCGGTTGCCTTCGGGATCGGCGAGCACGATGAAGTCGGCATCGTCGGGATAGGAGTCCCAGTCGACGCGTTGAGCGCCCAGGGACATCAGGCGTGCCACTTCGGCGCTTTGGTCGGCGGCGTCGTCGGCATAGAGGTCAAGGTGGATCCTGGGGTGTTCCTGCACGGGCGTGGTACTGAGGTCGAGCGCGAGTGCGGCACCGGCGCCGTCGGCCGGCACCAGTACCGTCCAGTCGTCCTTCACCTCACCATCGCGAGGGACGTAGCCCAGTGCCCGGCTCCAGAATTTCGCAGCCCGCCGCACATCAGCGGCCCCCATCACGATCGTTCCGATGCTCAACATCCACTGATTCTGGCAGACACCGACAGACCCTCGGCGCGAACCGCATCCACAACTAGGAGTCCCAGGACGCCAGATGCGGCACCAGATGGCCGGTGCACGACGCACAGGAGAACAGAGGGTGATGCTGCGTGGGGTTCCAGCCATGGGGGCGTCGTTTTCGGTCTGTCGCCGGTCGGAGGTGTCGCCTGTCCGGGTGACCGGCGTCATCGTTCCGCAGGTGGCGGGGCATGGTGCCGCATGGGAGGTGGGACTGGATATGACGGTGTGGGTGACCCAGACGCATCAGGACCTCCATGATCCGCAGCGCGCGCATCTGCACGCACTCCATCGCTTTCCCGATCTTTCCGCTGCCGCAGCCCGCTTCTCCTGGACCGAAGGACAGGCCCAGAGGGCCCCGTCGACTGGCCTGGTGTACTGCGTGGACGGCCTCGACCACACCATTATCTGCCGTCCGCGGCCTCCCGCAGAAACGATTCGCCGTGCGAGCCGTCCCTGGAGCCTTCACCTGCACCACGCGGACGGCCACGAGGTTGTCAAGACTTTCCCCGGCGCAGTCACATCTCGCCGCCTTGCTTCCTTCGTCACCCGCTCGGAGAAAGCCTTCTCGTTATCGAGAGCCAGTTCGTGAACTCGACGGCCGCGTGGGGGCGTTCCACGGGGGGCCGTCACTGCGGGCGGGTTCGGGTGACAGCTCACTGATTCGGCGGCACTCGGCTGGGAGCGAAGCCAGCCTGACCTTGAATTCGTTCAACTGCTTGATCGTGGCGTTCGTTCAGCAGGCAGGCGACGCGGGCCCACCACATGGGTGTTCGTCCGCCGCTRGACGTGGGCGGTTCGTGCGCACCCAGCCGATACGGCTCCGCCGCTCCAGGGCAGGCCCATGGCAACACACTGATTCGATCAAGGAGATCAGCAGATACACATCCGCACTGTCCTCGCCGCCGCTGTCCTTGCCGTCACCGTCATCCTCGGCAGCGCAGGAGCCGCCGCCGACCCGCAAGCCGACGAGTCGTCATCCGCGACGGCGGGAGTACGGCGGGCTGCCCCGCTCCGGCCGGGCGGACGGCGACCCGTCCGCCACCGACCCCCCTCCCGGCGCGTGAGGAGACCGCGCCACCGGCCGGGGCCGAGGGGGAGCAGCTGCTGCCGCGCAGTGGTGGCCGCCCTTCAACAGCCCCTCCTCCTTCGGCGACAAGTTTACCCTTTGCGCGTGATGGGGGCTGTACGCCTCTGCCGTGCAGGCGGCTGGTGGAGGTGGGTGCCATGGGCGAAGGCACGGATYCCAGCAAGGGTCGGGTGGAGCGGTGGCGGGCGCTGCTGTCGGSSSCGGACAGCAGCGCGGTCCGGGACCAGCGCGAGCGACCCCGCGTTCTGGCCGGCCCGGGGAACCTATGCCACCGCGACCAGCCGGTGTAACGACATCAACCTGAAACTGGACGGGTCCCGCAGCGTGAGGACCTGCTTCAAGGCGGTGGGCTGCAACGGGTGGCGGGTGCTGTCGGAAGGGAGCTGGGGGGTGGCTGCTACTGACGTACGTGACGGCGCCCAGTTTTACCTGCAGTTCGCAGGGACGGCCGCCGCCACAGGTTTGATCGACTACTGAAAACCCGAGGCGCAATGAGGGGCGGAGCCATCTGATCACCGTCGGTGCCTGCAGGGTCCGAGTCTGCGGCCAGCCGGTGGTCCGCCCCAAGAGCAGCGGTCCCGGACGACCCCGTCAGGGGCCGTCCGTCACCGCTGGCCTGTGCCCTGTGGGCCGTTGTCTGCGAAGGCGGGGCTGGTGGTCGTCATGATGAGGCCAGCGGTGAGAACGGCCAGCGCCAGGGTGCTTTGATCTTCATGCCTCTGGAAACAACCGTGTCGCCCGTTACGGCACCGTTGGCCCTCCGCGCCCTCATCGTGTGACAACGAAGGCTCGTATGCTTTCCACGGTAGTTGGACTGCGGCCGGTTGGGGGTTCCAGGGTCACGATCGGGCCATGGCGTTCGCCCGCAGGTGGGCGAACAGGGCTCGTACCTCCTGGGGGTTATTGCCGTTTGTGGTGAAGGACAAGAGGGTCTGCAGGACGCTGCGAGCGAGGGCACCTGTCGCCCGGGCATCGTCGCCCGTGCTGGCGGCCCACCCGGTTATCAACTCCGTTGCCATCGTGGCCATGTGCGCGACCAGGCCCTCCCGGAACTGCGTCAGCGCCTCCTGTCGCTCAATTCCTTCAAGGTCCGCGATACCGGTGACGATCAACAGCAGGTTCTGAAGCTGCGTGGCGCCGTACCGGGCGACCAGCACTCCCAGCGGTTGTTCGTCACGGCCTCCGTTCACCAGAGCTGTCAGCGCGGCCTCGTCCTCGCCCCACGCCGCTTCCAGTGCCGCCAGCACGCGCATGACCTGGTCCGGGCTCAGCTCCGATGCCATAAGCGGCACCGTAGCGATTCCCTTGGGAGCCCGGGTCCGGTTCAAAGGGGGAGCCCCCCGTATGCGCGTGTGACAGGTATCAGGATGTCAGTCCCTGCCGCTCGGAGCGGGCGCGCAGACCGATGAGATCTTCTACTCGAAGATTCCGGCGAGGGCGTCGCGTCATGAATCACTGGCCTGAGCTGTGCCACACAGGCAGAGGGCACCACCCATGAGGATCATGGTGACAAGGAGGCGCCTGGTGTTGTGCATGGGCTGGGGGCGCCACTGCGCTGATGCTGGTTGCGCGGGATCACCACACGCCCGGCGCAGGGTACCGGGCAAAAACAGCAGCGGGTACGCAAGTCCGACTGCTTCTCAAACACTCACGGCCTGTCGCGGTAGCGAGCGTGGTGCAGGGAGATCCGGCCCCTTGTCCACCATGGGCGACAGCAGGCGGAACCGCGGACGTTTGCTGCGCACGGCCGGGAGGGCTGAGTGAAGATCGGTGCCAGCGCGGGGTAAATGGCTTCGCCGGGCGCCGACGTGGTCAGCGTGCTGCCTCTTCGTCGGGGTCCTGCCGGGTCCAACGGAGCCTGCTCCGTCTGGGTTCCCCTCCGGCCGACGCCGACCCCGTGTCGTTGAGGGCGCCCACGGGTGGCGCGGTCTGCCGGTTGCCGTCTCCGCAGCCGACTACCTGTCGACTGGGCGACGGAAAATCTATGCTGGCCGGAGTAGACATTGGGTGCTGGTGTGGTTATGGTTTCTCTCGTAACGCAGAGAGACGCAGGGCCCGGCAGAGACGAACTGCCGGGCAGCAGTACCCGTAGTACAGGTAGTTGCAGTTCGCAGGACGGCGACGGGACTGACGACCGGACCGGGTGGCCCGCAGTGATCAGGGGCTGCCAGTAGCAGTACCGCAGGAAATCAGTGGTAAATGCAGTTCGCAGTACTCCGCAGTGAAGTTCAGTTCAGTGGTATCCCGGTGAAGGCGTCGGCTGCGGGCGCGCGCACCGGGGAAGTTCGGCAGTGGGGTTCCAAGCCGGAGCAGATGCAGGACGGGCGACGGGGCTGGCTGCCGACGAGCGGCGCTGGTACAGGCCGCCGGCAGTACGCAACACCAGCAGGACAAGCAGTCCGCAGCACAGCAGTACCTGCATCACCAGCAGTCCGCAGTACCAGATTCAGGTAAGTGATTGATCCCAGAGGGAAAGAACGGAGGGGCTTAAGCGCCATCAGGATCGCCCGGACGAGCGTTACAGGGTCCGGGTACCGCAGGACATCGTTAGTGAGGTGGTGTCCGGTCAAGCAACCGCGATCCCCGTACCCCCGACACCTTCTCGGTCGGGGCGGCGGAAACAGAAGGCCGGCGCAGTATGAAAGTCGGCAGATGGTGTAGCAGTTCCTTCGGGGCCCGGGTGCCGGCATGGCACCCGGGCCCCTCCGTGCGTTCGATGGTCCATGAGAGAGGTGCAATGACAGCAGACGTTTCGATCAGCCGTCTCGAAGACGATGACTATCCCGCCTACACCATGGGCCGCGCGGCCGAGATACTCGGCACCACCCAGGGCTTCCTCCGTGCCATCGGCGAACACCACCTCATCACCCCGCTGCGTTCGCCGGGCGGACACCGCCGCTACACCCGCCGCCAGCTGCGTGTCGCCGCCCGCGCCCGCGAACTTGTCGACGCCGGCACTCCCATCGAGGCCGCTTGCCGCATCGTCATCCTTGAAGAGCGGCTGGAAGAGGCCCGGCGAATCCAGGAGCGTCTGCGTACACAGGGCCGCCGGTCCCGGGCCAAGATTTCCCGGTGACCGGGGCTCTTCCTCTGGTCGGCGCGGTGATCTCAAACTCGCCGGGCAGGTCCCTCCGGCGAATGCCACGTCCGGTGAGGTGAGAGCCGGAGGAGGGCGGAGGTCCGGTCAGCGGAGGACGTCGAAGACCTGCTTCTGCAGACCGTTGGCGTAGGCCTTGTGCTCAACGAGGTTCACCTGCCGCCAGGGGGCCTGCCGGGCGTCCGCAAGGTGGTGTTTATGGGTTGGGTCGGATGCTGAGGTGCGTGAACGCGATGGTGTGTCGGATTCCGCCGGTGAGCACACAGTCGGTCGGGAGGCTCGTGGGCACCGTCTGGATGATTTTCTCGGCAACGGATCCCCTGCCTTGTCCGTCGACGACTACACCGTGGAGTTTGGCGGTGTTGAGACCCAGAATCCGCAGTGATGTACCGGAGTTGTAGTCGATGACGGTTCTGCTGCCGTCTGCGAAATGCAGGGTCTCCGTTGCCTTGTTCGACGCGAGGAGCAGGCATGTGGCCGGAGTGGTGCCCGTGCTGCGGTACTTGGCCGTGGTGGTGTGGCCTGAACCGTCCGTGCAGCGGTAGATGCCGTCGACGGTGACGGTCGTGGTCTCGGAGGAGAGGCCGAGCCCCGATCCGTAGGTGATGTCCTCCCGCCCCGTGCAGTTTTGAGCGGTGTGGGCCTGTGCTGTCGGCGCCCACGCGACACTCGCTGCGGTCAGGGCGAGGGAGGACAGAATGATCCCGATGCCATGCTTATTGATCATGGGTTCTCCTTGGCTGTCCGTGCGTGCGCCGGCCCTCGGCGTGGTGACCGGGCGACTTGGCTACCCGCGGCATCTGCGGTTCTACCCTCTTCTCGGGGCGGACCGAAGCACCGCCGCGCCCTCGCACCGCACCACGCGCCCTTTTACGTCCGCCTGCACGCCCTGCCGCACCGCGACGCGCCCGTGTCACCGTGGGTTACCCGGTGCCGAGTGGGCACGACAGCGAAGAGGCGGCGAATGAGGCAGGGACGACCATGAGCGGCACGACCCCGGCGGTTCCCCGAGTGGCTTCCGTCGCGGTGTCCGCACCGCCGTACCGGCACCGTCAGCGAGACATCGCCGCCGTGTTCGCCGGGGCGTTCCTCACCGCCGATGCGGTCTCAAGCCGCCGGTTCACCGCCATCGCCGCGCATACGGGCATTGAGTACCGAAACCTCTCCCTGCCCCTCGCCGAGTACCCTCAGCCGCGCACCTTCACCGAGTACAACGAGATCTGGGTCCGTACCGCACGTCAAGTCGGAGGGGAGGCACTCACCCGGGCCCTCGCAGCGGCGGACGTGCGGCCCGACGAGGTCGGGGCCATCGTGACGACCACCACCACGGGGGTCTGCGTTCCGTCGTTCGACGCCGACCTCATTCAGGGCCTCGGCCTGCCGGGCCATGTGGCCCGCATGCCCATGCTCGGCCTGGGCTGCGCGGGAGGGGCCGCCGGTCTGTCGAGGGTGTACGACTATTTGCGGGGCCATCCGGACCAGGTCGCTGTCCTGGTTTCCCTCGAACTGTGCTCGCTGAATTTCCAGTGCGCGGACACGTCGACCCCCAACCTCGTCGCAACCAGCCTGTTTGGCGACGCCGGGGCCGCCGCAGTGGTCTTCGGCGCCCACCGGGCCGAGGAGGCCTCCGGCCCCGCGCTGGTGGCCACCCGAAGTCGCCTGCACCCGCGGACCGAGCACCTCATGGGCATGCGCGTGGGTACCCACGGCTTCACCGTGTTTCTCTCTCCGCACATCCCCGACTTCGTCGAGAAGCATCTGGCCGGCGAGATCGACGGTTTCCTCGCGGGCCGCGGCCTGACCACGAAGGACATTACTGCCTGGGTCTGCCACCCCGGCGGCCCGAAGGTCATCAAGGTGCTCGACGGTTGCCTCGATCTGCCGCCGGGCGCGCTCGCCCATACCCGAGCCTCCTTGGCCGAGCACGGCAACATCTCCTCCGCATCCGTGCTCGACGTCCTCCACAGGACGATGGCCGTCCCACCGGCCCCGGGGTCATATGGCCTGCTCCTCGCCCTGGGCCCGGGCTTCACCAGCGAACTCGTACTTCTCAACTGGTGAGTGCGACCGCTGCGGTACTGCACACCCCCTGAGCACCGCGGAAGACAGGCGAGCGGATCACGCCCGCATGAGGAGTGATGCGAGGGCGACCGCTGCCTCGGAGGACTGGGCGGTCTTGTCATACCGGTGGCAATGCCCCGCCACTGCTTCAAGCGGTTGCAGCACTGTTCCACGATGTTGCGACGCTTGGCAGACCTCGCGGTCGAAAGAATGTGCTTGGAGGGTGGGTTGAAGAAGCGGTCAACGTCCGTGACGAACCCGTCTCCAAGGAGATGGCCGACCTTTTTCAGGCGGCCTCAGTGTCCAGCAGCAGCGACATCACTGGGTGATGGCCATAACGATTTCCAGGCCGTGGTGCCCGACCCGTCCCGCGTCCGCGGCGCGGGCTTCCGGCCGGCAGGGCGTACAGCACCCTGTCAGCGGGGCCGGGAACTGGTCGGGCTTTACCGTGCGTCTTGCCAGAGCAAGCCTGCATCGGCACGGATGAGTGGAGCTGCCGTCGATGAGTCCGCCCCCGCCCCCCGTCCCCTCAGCACCGTCCTGGGCGCATTGCGGCCAGGGCGCGGACCCGGCCGCCGATCCGGTCGGCTGCCGCGGAATCCACGTCCCTGGCCACACCACGTGCCTGGCCCATCTGGCAGACGCGGACCGCGGCACCTACCTGGCCGGCCTGTCTCCCGGCGCCGACATCGACCACCGCGGCACCCCGTTCACGCAAGAGTTGCTAACCCAGCTTCTCAACGCGCTCCATGATCCCCTCACCACAAGACCCCACCTCGGCGACGCCCATTTCGAAGGGGCGCAGTTCTCAGGCGACGTCTGGTTCGGCGGGGCGAAGTTCTCCGGCATCGCGCAGTTCAACGGCGCGCAGTTCTCAGGCGACGTCTGGTTCGGCGGGGCGAAGTTCTCCGGTGGGGCCGGGTTTGGCTGGGCAGAGTTCTCCGGCGAGGCCGGGTTCGTGGCGGCGCAGTTCCCGGACGGTGCCTGGTTTGCCGGGGCGGAGTTCTCCGGCGGCACCCGGTTCGAAGGAGCAGAGTTCTCGCGCGGCGCCTGGTTTATCGAGGCACATTTCTCCGGCGGCACCCGGTTCGCGGGGGCGAGGTTCGCAGGCGGCGCCGTGTTCCGCGAGGCAGAGTTCTCAGGCGACGCCCAATTCAGCCAGGCGCAGTTCTCCGACAGCGCCTGGTTCGACCAGGCGCAGTTCTCCGGCAGCGCCTGGTTCGACGGGGCGCAGTTCTCTGGCTATGCAGGTTTCCCCGAGGTGCAGTTCGAGGGTGTGCCGGTGTTGGGGCCGCTGGTGTGTGCGGGGAGGGTGGTTCTGTCCCGAGCGGTGTTCCGGCTGCCGGTGACGCTGGAGATAGCAGCCCGGGAGGTGGTGTGTGAGCGGACCGTTTGGCAGTCGACGGCGACCGTTCGCCTGCGGTACGCGGCCGTGGACCTCGGCCACGCGGTCCTGTCCGCACCCGTAGCGGTGACCGCCCACGCCATCCCTTTCACCAGGACCGCCTTTACCGGACGCGGCGCGCCCGTGGGGGAGGACCTGCTGACAGGTCCCGACCGGGTGCAGGTGACCTCGGTTCAGGGAGTGGACGCCGCGCATCTGGTCCTGAGTGACACCGACTTGTCCGCCTGCCTGTTCTCCGGAGCCTTTCACCTCGACCAGCTCCGCCTGGAAGGCCGCACCCGTTTCGCCCCGGTCCCCGCCGGCTGGCACCGCCGCGGAGCCCGCCCGGTGCGCTGGACCCGCCGACGCACCCTCGCCGAGGAACACCACTGGCGCGCCCAGGCCGCAGGCCAGCCCGCGCCCCTGCCAGGCCGCGCCCTCTCGGCTCGTCAGTGG